>NZ_JBHXKA010000017.1:0-20737 GCF_042722885.1 Streptomyces sp. NPDC058401 | reverse complement strand
GTGGGGGTTGTTTTTTTTTTTTTTCTGGCCGGGCGGGGCGGGGGGTTTGGTGAGGTGGGTGAGGTGCCGGGGGTCGTCGTGGGGGGGGGGGGGGGCGGCCCCCCCCCCGGCCCCTCCCTCATGGCAGCCCGTCCCCCACCTGCTCCGGCACCAGCGGTGCTCAGCGCCCCGGTGCGGACCGCCGGGGACGGCGGCGAATGACGGCGCGCACCCCGAGCAGCAGGGGGGTGCACATCAGGAGGCTGGCCAGGACGTCCAGGGGCCAGTGGTAGCCGCGCAGGATCAGGCCCGTCGCCGTCAGGGCGGTGAGGGCGGCCGCGAGGGGGAGGGGCCAGCGGCCCCGGACGTACGGGCGCACGAGCAGGGCGGCGCCCGTGTACGCCACGTACGAGGTGGCCGTGTGGCCCGAGGGGTAGTAGCCGGAGGCCCAGGGCTCCAGGGGGCCCGGCCGGCCGGTCCATTCCTTCAGCGGCACGATCAGGGCCGGCACCAGGGCCATGGCCAGGGCCGCGGCCGCCGCGCCCCACCGGTTGCCGCGCCGGGCGGCGTAGAGCACCGCGAGGAGCAGGACGGGGACCGCGACCGGGACGTTGCCGAAGTCGGAGAGGCGCTGGGTGACCGCGTCGGGGACGGTGCGCACGAGCGCCCGGCTGAGGGCGGCGTCCGGGACCAGCAGGGGCCCGGACACGAGGACCTGCCAGGTGGTCAGCGCGAAGAGCGCGACGCAGAGCGCGGAGACGACGGAACTCGCCGTGAGGAGAGTGGCCGGCCGCCCCGGAACAGGGGGGGTGGTTCCGGGGCGGCCGCCCGGATCGGGTTGCCGGGCGCCCCGGGGGGTTTGGGGCGTGCGGCCGTCCGATCGGTGAGGAGTGTGCGCGAACGCATGCCCAGTGCGGCGCTGGGGAAGCCCGGTACTGGTGTCGCCTCCGGTTTCCCGGAAGCGGGGTGTCTCACTCATCTGCAGAAACCGTACGGCAGCCGAAGGGGGACCGACAGCAGGAAAACGCTCCCGCCATCGGCCCCCCACAGCTTCTTCACAGTGCCCGACCGTTACCCGCGGTAGTGATCGCTTGGTGATCGAGGATCGCGTGCCCGCGTTCTAGCGCCCGTGTCAGACGTTCGATCAGAGGGTGGCGAACGCGGCCTCGATGACGTCCAGGCCCTCGTTCAGTAGGTCCTCGCCGATGACCAGCGGCGGCAGGAAGCGGAGCACGTTGCCGTAGGTGCCGCAGGTGAGGACGAGGACGCCCTCGGCGTGGCAGGCCTTGGCGAGCGCGCCGGCCGCCTCCGGGTTCGGGGTCTTGGACGAGGGGTCCTTGACGAGCTCGATCGCGATCATGGCGCCGCGGCCGCGGATGTCGCCGACGATGTCGTACTTCTCCTGGATGGCCGTCAGACGGGCCTTCATGATGGACTCGATCTTCTTCGCCGCGGCGTTGAGGTCGAGCTCCTTCATGGTCTCGATGGAACCGAGCGCACCGGCGCAGGCCACCGGGTTGCCGCCGTAGGTGCCGCCCAGGCCGCCGCCGTGCACGGAGTCCATCATCTCGGCGCGGCCGGTCACGGCGGCGAGCGGCAGACCGCCCGCGATGCCCTTGGCGGTCGTGATGAGGTCGGGGACGATGCCCTCGTCCTCGCACGCGAACCACTGGCCGGTGCGGCAGAAGCCGGACTGGATCTCGTCGGCGACGAAGACGATGCCGTTGTCGTTGGCGAACTTCACGATCGCCGGGAGGAAGCCCTTGGCCGGCTCGATGAAGCCGCCCTCGCCGAGGACCGGCTCGATGATGATCGCGGCGACGTTCTCGGCGCCGATCTGCTTCACGATGTTGTCGATCGCCTGGGCGGCGGCCTCGGGGCCGCAGTTCTCGGCGCCGGTCGGCCAGCGGTAGCCGTAGGCGACCGGGACGCGGTAGACCTCGGGGGCGAACGGGCCGAAGCCCTGCTTGTACGGCATGTTCTTCGAGGTCAGAGCCATCGTGAGGTTCGTACGGCCGTGGTAGCCGTGGTCGAAGACGACGACGGCCTGGCGCTTGGTGTACGAACGGGCGATCTTGACGGCGTTCTCGACGGCCTCGGCGCCGGAGTTGAACAGCGCCGACTTCTTCGCGTGGTCACCCGGGGTGAGCTCGGCGAGGGCCTCGCAGACCTCCACGTAGCCCTCGTAGGGGGTGACCATGAAACAGGTGTGGGTGAAGTCGGCGAGCTGCGCGGCGGCGCGCCGCACGACGGCCTCGGCGGAGGCGCCGACCGAGGTCACGGCGATGCCGGAACCGAAGTCGATCATGCGGTTGCCGTCGACGTCCTCGATGATGCCGCCGCCCGCGCGGGCCGTGAAGACGGGAAGCACGGAGCCCACGCCACCGGCCACCGTCGACAGACGGCGGGCCTGCAGCTCCTGCGACTTGGGGCCGGGGATCGCGGTGACGATGCGGCGCTCCTGCGGAACAGCGGTCATAGGGGGGCTCCTGGGGGGTGTTTTCGGACGCACTTGTGTCTTTGTCCGCAGGCTAGGCCCGGGAGGCGGGGTCCTGCATGCTCCGTTCGGGAGTGGTGCCCGCGTGTCCTTGTCCGTGGCGGCCATAGGAAGGAATCGGCGCCGCTCTTGTGGATCATGACCGGGTACGGGCCGCGGGGCGGCGACGGCCACTAGATTGAGCGCGCAGTGCAGTGCAGCACAGGGCAGGGCGGCGCGGTAACGGGCAGGGGGCAGGGGTTTCATGGACACCGACGGCACGCACGATGGGCAGAGGGTCCGTACGGATCACGTACCCAGGCCGACTCGGCCCGGCCAGGTGTCTCCGGTGCAGGGCCTGGTCCCGCCGAGGCCTGCCCACGCGCCCAGCGCCGGCCCGGCGCTCACGGACTGGCTGAGTACTCCTCGCCCGGAGGCGGGGCCGGGCATCTGGCGCTTCGGATACCACCCTCGCGAAGGACGGGAGCCGGAGGCGGCGACCGACAGGGCGTTGCTGAGCGGGGCGGTCATCTCTTTCCTGGCGTGCGTGCTGGTCTGGTCGCTGCTGAGCAACAACTACATCCCGTACACGGACCTGCTGGTCAAGCTCTTCACCCCCCGGGACTGGTGGGACCTGGGCGGCGATCCGGTCGATGGGCGGGGTACTGCCGCGTTGCAGGCCTACATGCTGCTGGTGACCGGCCTGCTGGTGGTGTGGTTCAGCAGGCTGGGCTCGTGGGGCACGGCCTTCCAACGGCTGGTCGCGGCCCGTGGAGTCCGGGCCCGGATTGCCGGTGCGGTGGTCGGCGCGCTGTTCGTGCTGCTCCTCATCGGGACGAACACGTTGACGGTCCTGGGTCTTGCGGGTGATCACCTGCCGTACGAGGCGATGAGTCCGGGAACGCAGACAGTGGTGACCTTCCTCGTCTATGCGGCGGTCACGGCGCCCGTGCTCTTCTTCTTCGCCCGTCTGGCGCGCAAGCCGGGCCGGCTCGAGACGGCCCTTTCGACCCCCGTGCCTGCAACGGAGTCTTCCGCCGAGAACGTCCTGTGGACCGAGGTGCGGGCGGCCGGGCTCGTGGACGTGGCCGACCGGCTGGAGGCGGAGGCACGGGCCGGGCGGATGAACGACGTGGACCACGTGCGGATCCGGCGCGCCTGGGAGACCGTACGGGCCGATCCGTCGCGGATGCGGGCCTTCGCCGACGCCGTACGGGACAAGGGTGCCGCAGCCTGCGTCCACCCCTCGGGTTCGCGCGATCTGCCCGTCCGCGCCGCCCGGCACGATCTGCTCGCCCGGCAGGTACTGCTGGGCACGGTCCAGGACGGTGAGCGCAACCCGTACGCCCGCCGCGGCAGCGGCATCGCCCTGGACCCCGGAGTCCTCGGCACCTCACTGCTCGCCATCGGCCCCTCCGGCGCGGGGAAGACCTCCCGCCTGGTCCGCCCCGTCGTGGAGTCGCTGGCACTGCAGGCCCTGGCCGGACAGGCCGCCGTCGTCGTGGTCTCCTCCACCGGCACCGCCCTGGGGCCCGACGAGGGGTACGACGTCGTCGTCCGCGTCGGTGATCCCGGCTCCGTCTACGACCTGGACCTCTACGGCGGCGCGACCGACCCCGACGAGGCCGCCATGCTCCTCGCCGAGGGCTTCGTGGGGGACGTGCAAGGGATCGACGTACGCCGTGCAGCCACCACCCTCGCTCAACTCCTCGGGCCGTTCAGGGCCGCGTACGGCCGTTTCCCCGCCGTGCCCGAGCTGCGGGAGCTCCTCGACCACGTGCCCGTCGCCCTCGCCGCCCTGCGCGAGGCCCTGGAGGCCGCCGGGCAACACCGGATGCTCCGCGAGCTCGATGCGCGCGAGCGCCAGCACGGGGCCCCCGCAGACCCGGGTCCGGCCCTCGCCGACCGGGTTGCGCTGCTGGACCGGCCCGCCTTCGCGGGGTTCTTCGACACCACGGGCGCCGGGCGGCCCTTCTCCTTGCGGGCCCTGGAGCATCCGCTGCGGGTCCGCGTGGACCTTCCCGAGCGCGGGCACGCAGACGCCTCCCGGATGTTGGCCCGGCTGCTGCTCGCCCAGTTCAACGCCTCCGCCGCGGCCCGTACCGACCGCACGCTCTTCGCACTCCTGGCCTTCGACGACGCCTCCCACACGCTCACCGCGGAAGCGGTGCGCGGCATCCAGCGGCTCCGCTCGGCCAATGCGGGAGTCCTGCTCACGCTGCGGACCCTGGACGACGTACCGGAAGCCCTGCGCACCCCGCTGCTCGGGGCCGTGGGCTGCCGGATGGCCTTTTCCGGAGTCACCACCTGGGACGGCAAGCGGTTCGCCGAAACCTGGGGCACCGAATGGGTGGAGACCCGTGACGTCACCCACCGGACGGTCTTCGCCGACCAGCCCCTCACCCGGGCCATCCATGCCTTCCGGAAGCTGGTCTCCGGCAAGGCGGTGACCACCGACGCGGTGACCGTGCGCCAGGTGGAGCGGGAACGCTGGTCGGCCTCCGACCTGGCGCACGTGGTGCCCCCCGGCCACGCCGTGCTCTCCCTGACCTCCGTCCGCGGCGAGCGGGCCGCCCCGCTGCTGGTGCGGCTCGGGGGGCAGGGCTGAGGGAGGGCGGGGTGCGGCCGGAGGGAGCGAACCCTTACGGGGTGGCAGAGCCGGAGGGAGCGAACCCTTACGGGGTGGCAGAATCAAGGGGTGCCGTTCGTACGACACGGCGAAAACCGCGGTGGTGGTCCACGGCGAGAATCCTCCGTCGGCACCTCGCCGCCGAACCCCTCCTCTCCCTAAGGCGCCCCGGTACCCATGCCGCTCACCCTCGCCTCGCTCGTCCAGCACTCGGCGCTCAAACTCAGCGTCCGGGCCGGGGAGGGCCGCCTCGACACCCCCGTGCGCTGGGCCCACGTCAGTGAGCTCGCCGACCCCGTGCCGTACATGGAGGGCGGGGAGCTCCTCCTCATCACCGCGATGAAGCTGGACGCGGAGGACCCCGAGGAGATGCGGCGCTACGTGCGCAGGCTCTCCGCGGCCGGGGTCGTCGGCATCGGCTTCGCCATCGGCGTGAACTACGACGCCGTACCCGAGGCGCTCGTCGAAGCCGCCACCGCCGAGGACCTGCCGCTGCTGGAAGTGCCCCGGCGCACCCCCTTCCTCGCCATCAGCAAGGCCGTCTCCGCCGCCCTCGCCGCCGACCAGTACCGGGCCGTGACCGCCGGCTTCGAAGCACAGCGCGAGCTGACCCGGGCCGCGCTGTCCGCCGACGGGCCCGCCGAACTGCTGACGAAGCTGGCGGCGCACGTGCACGGCTGGGCCGCCCTGTACGACACCTCGGGCGCCGTCGTCGCGGCCGCCCCCGACTGGGCCGCGCGCCGGGCCGCCCGGCTCACCCCCGACGTGGAACGGCTGCGGGAGCGGCCCGCGCCGGCCAGCGCCGTGGTCGGCGGCTCCGAGGACCGGGTGGAACTCCAGTCGCTGGGCACCGGGAGGCGGGCGCGCGGAGCCCTCGCGGTCGGTACCGGGGCCCCGCTCGGCACGGCGGAGCGGTACGCCGTCCACTCCGCGGTGGCCCTGCTGACCCTCACCACCGAACGCTCCCGCTCCCTGCACGACGCGGAGTCCCGGCTCGGCGCCGCCGTGCTGCGCATGCTGCTCGCCGGCCAGGCGGAGCACGCCCAGGCCGTGGCCGGGGACCTGTACGGGGCCCTGCTCGACGCGCCGTTCCGGATCCTCGTGGCGGAACCGGCCCTGGCCGGCACGGCCCAGCCGGAGGGGCTGGCGCTGCTGGCCGACGCCGTGGAATCGGCGGCGGCGCGCACGGGGGAGACCCTGCTGGTGGTGCCGGAGCCCGGCCGGCTCGTGGTCCTGGCGGCCGACGGGGGCTCCGCGGTGCAGGCGTGCGTGGAGTATGCGGAGGCACTGGAATCGCGCCGCGGCCGGGAATCGGCCGAACCGGAGCCGGACGAGCTGGTCCTCGGCCTGTCGGCGCCCGCGGGGGCCTCCGGCGTGGCGGCGGCCTTCAAACAGGCCGACCAGGCCCTGGCCGTGGCCCGGCGGCGCGGCCGCCCGCTGGTCGAACACGAGGACCTGGCCGCGGGCTCGGTCCTGCCCCTCCTGGCCGACGACGCGGTACGGGCCTTCGCGGACGGCACGCTGCGGGCGCTGCGCGAGCACGACGAGAAGGGCCGGGGCGACCTGGTGGCCTCCCTCCAGGCCTGGCTCTCCCGCCACGGGCAGTGGGACGCGGCGGCGGCCGACCTGGGCGTCCACCGCCACACCCTGCGCTATCGCATGCGCCGCGTGGAGGAGATCCTCGGCCGCTCCCTCGACGACCCGGACGTCCGCATGGAACTGTGGCTCGCCCTGAAGGCCACCACTCCTTCTTGACGCGTCGCTCTCCTTTTTGACGCACCCCTCGCACCGCTGCGCGGGCTTCGTGCTGCTGCGCCGGACTCCGTCCGGCGGTGGCGGGTCGGGGCTGGCGCCACTCCCGTCTGGTGCGGGGGTGGGTGGGCGGGTGCGGCCGGGTTGGCCCTGCGGGGCAAGGTCCCCTACCCGCCCTTCGCCCGTTCCCCGGGCTGCGCCCGGACCCTTGCCGGGGGTCCGGGGCGGAGCCCCAGGGGGTCCGGGCGCAGCCCCGGGCCCGCGCCCCGCGCAGCCGGGAGCCCGGGCCCCCGTAGAAGCCCCCGGCAGGGCCCCGCACGGGCAGCCGCCGCCCCGACACTGACAAAGCGGCGCGCCGCGCCACGCACGTACTCCACCCCGGACAAACGCCGAAACCCCGCCGGAGTCCTACGGTGGAGGGGACAAGGACCCACCGCACACACTCCGAAGGGCCGGGATCAGCATGACTTCCACCCACGCCTTCTGGCTCGCCGGCCGCCAGGCCACGGGCGACGACAGCTTCGACGTCCACTCCCCGTGGGACGGCCGCGTCGTCGGTACCGTGAGCGTGCCGACCGACGCCCAGGTCGAAGAGGCCGTGGCCGCCGCGTACGCCGTGACCGCGGAGTTCTCCGCCACCCCGGCCCACGTACGCGCCGAGGCCCTGGCCCACGTCGCCCGCCGGCTCGCCGAGCGCACCGAGGAGATCGCGCTGCTGATCTCCGCCGAGAACGGCAAGCCGATCAAGTGGGCCCGCGGTGAGGTCGGCCGTGCGGTGTCCGTGTTCCGCTTCGCCGCCGAAGAGGCCCGCCGCTTCAACGGCGGAGAGGCCCAGCGCCTGGACACCGACGCCGGCGGCGTCGGCCGGCTGGCCCTGACCCGCCGCTTCGTCAAGGGTCCGGTCCTGGGCATCGCGCCCTTCAACTTCCCGCTGAACCTGTGCGCCCACAAGGTGGCCCCCGCCATCGCCGTCGGCGCGCCGATCATCCTGAAGCCGGCCCCGGCCACCCCGCTCTCCGGTCTGATCCTCGGCGAGCTGCTCGCCGAGACCGACCTGCCGGCCGGTTCCTGGTCCGTGCTCCCCGTCGCCAACGACAAGATGCCGGAGCTGGTCAAGGACGAGCGACTGCCCGTCATCTCCTTCACCGGTTCGGACAAGGTCGGCTACGCCATCCAGCAGGCCGTGCCCCACAAGCACTGCACCCTGGAGCTCGGCGGCAACGCCGCGGCCGTGGTCCTGGAGGACTGGTCCTCGGAGGCCGACCTCGACTGGGCCGCGAACCGCATCGCGACCTTCTCGAACTACCAGGCCGGCCAGTCCTGCATCGGCGTACAGCGCGTGATCGCCGACGCGGCGGTCTACGACCGCCTCGTCGAGAAGGTCGTCGCCAAGGTCCGCGAGCAGGTCACCGGTGACCCGAACGACTCCGCCACCGACGTCGGCCCCCTCGTCTCCGAGGACGCCGCCAAGCGGGTCGAGTCCTGGGTCGACGAGGCCGTGGCCGCCGGCGCCAAGCTGCTCACGGGCGGCAAGCGCGAGGGTGCCTCGTACGAGCCCACCGTCGTCGCGGAGGTGCCCGAGGGCGTCACCCTCGCCACCGAGGAGGTCTTCGGACCGGTCCTCACCCTGCGCCGGGTCGAGAACACCGACGAGGCCTTCGCCGCCGTCAACGACTCGAAGTTCGGTCTGCAGGCCGGCGTCTTCACGCGGAACATCCAGACCGCGTTCCGCGCCCACCGCGAGCTGGAGGTCGGCGGCGTGATCGTCGGCGACGTCCCGTCCTACCGTGCCGACCAGATGCCGTACGGCGGTGTCAAGCAGTCCGGTGTGGGCCGCGAGGGCGTCCGCTACGCGATGGACGACTACACCTACGAGCGGGTCCTGGTCCTCAGCGGCCTTGACATCTGACCCAACTCGTACGGCCACCAAGCCGACGGCCGGAGCCTACTGTGCGGGGGCTCCGGCCGTCTTCTTTCGGTTGTGCGGCGGGGCCCCGGCGCCCCCGGCCGCCGCCACCGTGTGGCAGGGTCGTGGACGCTCGGGTGCGCGGCCCCACGCCGCCCGGGTGAGACGATCCCCGGCCGACGAAACGAGTCGCACGTGTCCTACTTGGTCCGCCACCGTCCCGTGGAAGACCCCGCCCTGCGCCTGGTGTGCTTCCCGCACGCGGGAGGCGGCGCGAGCTTCTTCCGCGACTGGCCGGGATACCTGGATCCCTCGGTCGAAGTCGTGGCCGTGCGGTACCCGGGACGCGAAACCCGCATGGGCGAAGCGCTGATCCCGACGATGGACGCGCTGTCTCCGCAGATCGCCGCCGAGCTGCTGGCCGAAACCCCCGTGCCCACGGTCCTCCTCGGGCACAGCATGGGCGCGGCCGTGGCGTACGAGAGCCTCCTGCGCCTCGAAGCCGCCGGGGCGGAGCACGTCACGCGTCTGTGCGTCTCGGGCCGCGGACTCCCGGTGCCCGCCGCCGTGGTCCCGCCGCGCACCGACGAGGACCTGATCGCGGCCGTCACCTCGCTGGGCGGTCCCCACGCGGCGATCTGGCAGAACGCGGAACTGCGCGAGCTGTTCCTGCCGGTCATCCGCAACGACTTCCGCCTCATCGACACCTACCGCCGCCGCGAGGACGCTCCGCCGCTGCGCGCCGACGTCATGGCCCTCACGGGCGACCGCGACCCCCGGGTCACCCCGCTCGGCGCGCAGGCCTGGTCGACGGTCACCGCGGGAGCCTTCACGTCCCACGTCTTCGAGGGCGACCACTTCTACCTCGTCCCGCACGCGGAGCGGGTCGCCCGGCTGGCCGTGGACCGGACAGGCCGGCACGACGCCTGAGCGGACCGCGGACCGCGGACCGCGGACAGCGGACCGCGGACTACGCAGCGGGCTCCGGGCGTCCCTCTTTTACCGCCGCTTCCCCGCCGCCCGAAACGGGTACGACTCACTGGTAGCACCCACCGGTAAGCACCCCCTCTCTCGGCGGCGAGGTGAGCCCCCTCATGTCCGCAACACAGCCCGCACAGCCCGTTCCACCCCCAGAGCCCGCACAGCCCGGACAGTCCCCGCAGTCCGCGCAGCCCAAGGTGACCGAGCGCGAGGCACGGCAGGTCGCGGAAGCGGCCCGGGAACAGAACTGGCAGCGGCCGAGCTTCGCCAAGGAGCTGTTCCTCGGCCGGTTCCGGCTGGACCTGATCCACCCCCACCCGCTCCCCGCCGAGGAGGACGTCCGGCGCGGGGAGGCCTTCCTGGCCCGGATGCGGGAGTTCTGCGAGACCTCCGTCGACGGAGCGCGCATCGAGCGCGAGGCGAAGATCCCCGACGAGACCGTGCGCGGGCTCAAGGAGCTCGGCGCGCTCGGCATGAAGATCGACCCGAAGTACGGGGGCCTCGGCCTCACCCAGGTGTACTACAACAAGGCGCTCGCCCTCGTCGGCTCCGTCAGCCCGGCCATCGGCGCGCTGCTCTCCGCCCACCAGTCGATCGGCGTGCCCCAGCCGCTGAAGATGTTCGGCACCCAGGAGCAGAAGGACGCCTACCTGCCGCGCTGCGCGACCACCGCCATCAGCGCGTTCCTCCTCACCGAGCCGGACGTCGGCTCCGACCCGGCGCGCCTGGCCACCACGGCGGTCCCGGACGGGGAGGACGCGTACGTCCTGGACGGTGTGAAGCTCTGGACCACCAACGGGGTCGTCGCCGACCTCCTCGTGGTGATGGCCCGGGTGCCGAAGAGCGAGAACCACCGCGGCGGGATCACCGCCTTCGTCGTCGAGGCCGATTCGCCGGGCATCACCGTCGAGCACCGCAACGCCTTCATGGGCCTGCGCGGCCTGGAGAACGGCGTCACCCGCTTCCACCGGGTCCGGGTCCCCGCCGCCCAGCGCATCGGCGCCGAGGGCGCCGGCCTGAAGATCGCGCTGACCACGCTGAACACCGGCCGGCTGTCGCTGCCCGCCATGTGCGTGGGGGCGGGGAAGTGGTGCCTGAAGATCGCCCGCGAATGGTCCGGCGTGCGCGAGCAGTGGGGACGGCCGGTCGGCCTGCACGAGGCCGTCGGATCCAAGGTCTCCTTCATCGCGGCCACCACCTTCGCCCTGGAGGCCGTGGTCGACCTGGCCTCCCAGATGGCCGACGAGGACCGCAACGACATCCGCATCGAAGCGGCCCTCGCCAAGCTCTACGGCTCCGAGATGGCCTGCCTGATGGCCGACGAGCTGGTCCAGATCCGCGGCGGGCGCGGCTTCGAGACCGCCGAGTCCCTCGCCGCCCGCGGCGAGCGGGCCGTCCCCGCCGAGCAGATGCTCCGCGACCTGCGCATCAACCGGATCTTCGAGGGATCCACCGAGATCATGCACCTGCTGATCGCCCGCGAGGCCGTGGACGCCCACCTGTCGGTGGCCGGCGACCTCATCGACCCCGAGAAGGCCCTGGGCGACAAGGCGAAGGCGGGCGCCCGCGCCGCCGGGTTCTACGCCCGCTGGCTGCCCCAGCTCACCACCGGCGCCGGCCAGGTCCCCGGCACCTACCGGGCCTTCCACCCGGGCGGCCACCCCGACCTCGCCACGCACCTGCGCTACGTCGAACGCGGGTCGCGCAAACTCGCCCGGTCCACCTTCTACGCCATGTCCCGCTGGCAGGGCCGGATGGAGACCAAGCAGGGGTTCCTCGGCCGGATCGTCGACATCGGCGCCGAACTCTTCGCGATGAGCGCGGCCTGCGTGCGCGCCGAGCACCTGCGGGCCTCCGGTGAGCACGGCCGCGAGGCCTACCAGCTGGCCGACGCCTTCTGCCGGCAGTCCCGGCTCCGGGTGGAGGAGCTCTTCGGACGGCTCTGGGACAACACCGACGACCTGGACCGCAAGGTCGTGGCCGGGGTCCTGTCCGGCACCTACACCTGGCTGGAGGAAGGCATCCTCGACCCCTCCGGCGACGGTCCGTGGATCGCCGACGCCACCCCGGGCCCCTCCACCCGGGAAAACGTCCACCGGCCGCTGCGCTGACCTGAAATCATCGCCGGACATCAGACAGATGTACGAGGATGAGTACGGGTACGAGTACGGGTACTGGTACGCGTACAAGCACAGCGCGAGGCGGACGAGAACGATGGCGACGGCCGAGGAAGACCGCACCAGCCGACGGCTGGCCTGGTGCGTGGCGCACCTGCTGCGCCACGCACCGGACCACGTCGTCACCGACATGATCGGCCGGCTCGACGAGCCCGCCTTCAAGTACCTGTGCCGGGACGAATGGCTGGCGGCCTCGACCGTCACCCTCCTCCTCCGGCACGGAACCGACGCGGGCCGCAGCTACGTCGCCCGCAACCCCCGCGTCGTGGGCCGCCCGCTGCCCGGCCTGCCCGGACCCGCCCGGTACGCCCGCCGCCGGACCCCGCCGGAACTCCTGCCGGTGCTCCGCGCCGAGCTCGGCCGGGACCCCGGCGAAGAGCCGCTCACCACCGCCGAACTCATCGGCCTGCTCCGACGGCACGGCCGGCGCGGCCCGCGGGTCCCGCTCGACATCCTGGCGCTGCCCCACCCCACGGACCCGGAGGCGCTGCTCGCCGAACACCTCCGCCTGCCCCTGCCGGCCGGCTCCGTCGAAGCCCTGCTGCTCGCCCTGGACCTGCCCCGGGAAACCGTCCACGGCCTGCTCGCCACCGCCGCGCCGGCCGGGCTCCGCTGGTACCGGCCCGCGGTCCGCGCCGTGCGGATGGGCCGGGTCACGCACGAGGAGCTCGTCGCCCACGTGGCCCCCGCGCACCGCACCCTGCTCCTCGCCGACCTGACCCGGAACAGCGGCCTGCGCTGGACCCTGCCCGAGCGGACCGGGATGCGCACCGCCGTCGCCCGGGCGCTGCGCCCCCTGCGCGACGACCCCCGGCTCTGGGCGGAGCTGTTGCGCCACGCCCCCGCCTTCCCGGGCACCCTGCCGGTCCTGGTGGCCCGCATCGTGCGCGGCACCCTGGCGGAGCCCGCCGAAGGGCCGCCGGTCCCCGGACTCGCCGAGGCGGTGCGCTCCGTGGCGCCCGGCGGCGCCGAGCCCGTCGCGGGCGTGGACCGCGAGCTGGCCCTGGCGAGCCTCGCGGTACCCATGGAATCCGGCCAGGAGGACATCCGGTGGGTGCGCGACTGCCTCGCCCGGGGGCTGCTCACCGGCGAGGACGTGATCCGGCACAAGGCGCCCGCCTGCTGGGCCCTGGACGAGGACCACTGGCTGGGGGAGGTGGACCACCCCGACCGGCACGAACCGGCCGCCCCGGTGATCGCCGCGCGGTCCGAGGCCGACCGGCTGTTCGCGCTGGCCCTCGGCTCCGACCCGGACGCCTGGTGGGCGGTGGCCCGTACCCTCCCGGACTTCGCCGGGACGCTTCCGCACCTTCTCCTTCGGGTCACGGATGGGGGCTCGGTGTCCGGGCGCCCCTGAGTTGCGGCAACAATGGGTCCATGAGCGACCGCCCATCCCCCCTTGCCGATCCGCACCTCCTCTTCGACCCCGCGGCCGGCCGTCGGGACATCGTCATCCTCGGCTCCACCGGGTCCATCGGGACCCAGGCCATCGACCTCGCCCTGCGCAACCCGGACCGGTTCCGGGTGACGGCCCTGTCCGCCGCCGGCGGCCGGGTCGCGCTGCTGGCCGAGCAGGCCAGGCTGCTGCGCGTGAACACCGTGGCCGTGGCGCGCGAAGACGTCGTACCGGCCCTCAAGGAGGCGCTGGACGCCGAGTACGGCGCCGGTGAGCCGCTGCCCGAGATCCTCGCGGGTCCCGACGCGGCCACCGAGCTCGCCGCCTCCGAGTGCCACACCGTGCTCAACGGCATCACCGGTTCCATCGGCCTCGCGCCCACCCTCGCCGCACTGCGGGCCGGGCGGACGCTGGCCCTCGCGAACAAGGAATCGCTCATCGTGGGCGGCCCGCTGGTGAAGGCCCTGGCGAAGCCGGGCCAGATCATCCCGGTCGACTCCGAGCACGCGGCGCTCTTCCAGGCCCTCGCCGCGGGCACCCGCGCCGAGGTGCGCAAGCTCGTGGTCACCGCCTCCGGCGGGCCCTTCCGCGGCCGCACCCGCGCCGAGCTGGCCTCGGTCACCGTGGAGGACGCCCTGGCCCACCCGACCTGGGCGATGGGCCCGGTGATCACCGTCAACTCGGCGACCCTGGTCAACAAGGGGCTGGAGGTCATCGAGGCGCACCTGCTCTACGACATCCCCTTCGAGCGGATCGAGGTCGTGGTCCACCCGCAGTCCTACGTGCACTCCATGGTGGAGTTCACCGACGGCTCCACGCTGGCCCAGGCCACCCCGCCGGACATGCGCGGCCCGATCGCGATCGGCCTCGGCTGGCCCCAGCGGGTCCCGGACGCGTCCACCGCCTTCGACTGGACCAAAGCCTCCACCTGGGAGTTCTTCCCGCTGGACACCGAGGCCTTCCCCGCGGTGGGCCTGGCCCGGCACGTCGGCGCCCTGGGCGGTACCGCGCCCGCCGTGTTCAATGCGGCGAACGAGGAGTGCGTAGAGGCGTTCCTGGCCGGTCGGCTCCCGTTCACAGCAATCATGGATACGGTCTCTGCCGTGGTCGATGAACACGGGACCCCCGCCGCGGGAACTTCCCTCACGGCCCGGGACGTCCTTGAAGCGGAGACCTGGGCCAGGGCCCGGGCACAGGAGATGGCGGCACGGGCCGCCCTGGAGGCGCGCGCATGACCCTACTGCTGACCTTGATCGGCGTGCTCGTCTTCGTGGTGGGGCTGCTCTTCTCCATCGCCTGGCACGAGCTCGGCCACCTCTCCACGGCCAAGCTCTTCGGCATCCGCGTGCCCCAGTACATGGTCGGCTTCGGCAAGACCATCTGGTCGCGCAAGAAGGGCGACACCGAGTACGGGCTCAAGGCCATCCCGATGGGCGGCTACATCCGCATGATCGGGATGTTCCCGCCGGGCGAGGACGGCAGGGTCACCGCCCGCTCCACGTCGCCGTTCCGCTCGATGATCGAGGACGCGCGCTCGGCGGCGTACGAGGAACTGCAGCCGGGCGACGACACGCGGCTGTTCTACACGCGCAAGCCGTGGAAGCGCGTGATCGTGATGTTCGCCGGACCGTTCATGAACCTGGTCCTGGCGATGGCGATCTTCTTCGGCGTGTGGATGACCTTCGGGGTGCAGCAGACGACCACCCAGGTCCAGACCGTCACCGACTGCGTGATCAAGCAGAGCGAGAACCGCGACACCTGCAAGGCCGGCGACCCGGCGGCCCCGGCCAAGGCCGCGGGCGTGCAGGCCGGCGACAAGATCGTGGCCTTCCGGGGCAAGCCGGTCGAGGACTGGGACGCGCTCCAGAAGGACATCCGGAACACCATCGGACCCGCCACCCTCACCGTCCTGCGCGACGGGCAGAAGGTGACCCTGAACGCCAGCCTCGTGGAGAACCGCGTGGGCAAGACCGACGGCCACGGCGGGTACGTCAAGGGCGAGTACGTCTCGGCCGGCTACCTCGGCGTCGGCCCGAAGTCCGTGATCGCCCCGCTCACCTTCACCCAGTCCGCGGACCGGGTCGGCGAGGTCGTCCAGAGCAGCGTGCAGGGCCTGGCCCAGCTCCCGGGCAAGATCCCGGCCCTGTGGAACTCGGTCTTCAACGGAGCCGAGCGCGAGCCCGACTCCCCGATGGGCATCGTCGGCGCCGCCCGGATCAACGGGGAGATCGCGGCCCTGGACATTCCGAGCGAACAGCGGATGTCGATCATGCTGAACGTCCTGGGCATGTTCAACCTCTCCCTCTTCCTGTTCAACATGCTGCCCCTGCTGCCCCTGGACGGCGGGCACATCGCCGGCGCCCTGTGGGAGTCGGTCCGGCGGGTCTTCGCCCGGGTCTTCCGGCGCGCCGACCCGGGCCCGTTCGACGTGGCGAAGCTGATGCCCGCGGCGTACGTGGTGGCCGGAGTCTTCCTCTGCTTCACCCTGCTGGTACTGGCCGCGGACGTGGTCAATCCCATCAAGATCACCTGACCGGAAGACCGGCGGAGCACCCTGCGGGCCATCCGTACAGCATGCGCACCGGAGCCGGGCACGCATCGTGCCCGGCTCCCTACGTTCGAGTGGCGCGCGACCGGCGATGCACGGGTGTCGTGCCGGTTGGCGTAATCTCGGAGGTCGGAGCCCGCCGATCCCGGCACCTAATCCACACCTTGGGGTTGCACAGCAGATGACTGCCATCTCTCTCGGAATGCCGGCCGTGCCGACGAAGCTCGCCGACCGAAGGGTCAGCCGCAAGATCCAGGTCGGCTCGGTGGCCGTCGGCGGCGACGCGCAGGTCTCCGTGCAGTCGATGACGACCACCAGGACCTCGGACATCGGAGCCACGCTCCAGCAGATCGCGGAACTGACCGCGTCCGGCTGTGACATCGTCCGCGTGGCCTGCCCGACGCAGGACGACGCCGACGCACTCGCCGTGATCGCGAAGAAGTCGAACATCCCGGTCATCGCCGACATCCACTTCCAGCCGAAGTACGTGTTCGCCGCGATCGACGCGGGCTGCGCAGCGGTCCGCGTGAACCCGGGCAACATCAAGCAGTTCGACGACAAGGTCAAGGAGATCGCGCGGGCCGCCAAGGACGCCGGCACCCCGATCCGGATCGGCGTCAACGCCGGCTCGCTCGACGCCCGACTGCTGAAGAAGTACGGCAAGGCCACGCCCGAGGCGCTGGTCGAGTCCGCGCTGTGGGAGGCCGGCCTCTTCGAGGAGCACGGCTTCAGCGACATCAAGATCTCGGTCAAGCACAACGACCCGGTGGTCATGGTCAACGCCTACCGACAGCTGGCCGCCGCGTGCGACTACCCGCTGCACCTCGGCGTCACCGAGGCCGGCCCGGCGTTCCAGGGCACGATCAAGTCCGCCGTCGCCTTCGGCGCGCTGCTCTCCGAGGGCATCGGCGACACGATCCGCGTCTCCCTGTCGGCCCCGCCGGTGGAGGAGATCAAGGTCGGCATCCAGATCCTGGAATCGCTGAACCTCAAGCCCCGCCGCCTGGAGATCGTCTCCTGCCCGTCCTGCGGACGCGCCCAGGTGGACGTCTACAAGCTGGCCGAGGAGGTCACGGCGGGCCTGGAGGGCATGGAGGTCCCGCTGCGCGTCGCGGTCATGGGCTGCGTGGTCAACGGCCCCGGCGAGGCCCGTGAGGCCGACCTGGGCGTCGCCTCCGGCAACGGCAAGGGCCAGATCTTCGTCAAGGGCGAGGTCATCAAGACCGTCCCCGAGTCGAAGATCGTCGAGACCCTCATCGAAGAGGCGCTGAAGATCGCCGAGCAGATGGAGAAGGACGGCGTGATGTCGGGCGAGCCGACGGTCGCGATCGGCGTCTAGTTCCCAGTTTCCGGTTTCCCGTGACGGGCCCGGAGCCGCACCTGCGGCTCCGGGCCCGTCGGCGTGCGGCCCCCAGGCACCCCGGCACGGGCGTCCCGGGGCCGACAGGCGCCCTGGAGGCGCCCCGGGGGCCCTCGGGGGCATCTCGGAGCCGGTCCGGGTACAGTGCGGAGATCAGCAGACTTGCATGGTGAGGCCCCAGTGTTGACGCAGACCACCACCCGGGTCCTTGAGCCCAGTGATCTTGATGCCGCGCTCGACATCCTCGGCCGCGCGCCGGTCGAGAACGCCTTCGTCACCTCCCGGGTCCAGGTCGCCGGGCTCGACCCGTGGCGCCTGGGCGGCGAGATGTGGGGCTGGTACGCCGACGGCGAGCTCCGCTCGCTCTGCTACGCCGGCGCCAACCTGGTGCCCGTCTGCGCCGGCCCCGACGCGGTACGGGCCTTCGCCGACCGCGCCCGGCGCACCGGCCGCCGCTGCTCCTCCATCGTCGGCCCCGCCGAGGCCACCGGGCTGCTCTGGCAGCTCCTGGAGCCCAGCTGGGGCCCGGCCCGCGACGTCCGCTCGCGCCAGCCCCTCATGATCATGGAACAGCCGTCCACCACGGTGAGCGCAGACCCCCGGGTGCGCCGCATCCGCAAGGACGAGATGGACGTGATCATGCCCGCCTGCGTGGCCATGTTCACCGAGGAGGTCGGCATCTCCCCGATGACCGGCGACGGCGGCCTGCTCTACCAGGCCCGGGTCGCCGAGCTGGTCGCCGGCGGGCGGTCCTTCGCCCGGGTCGAGGACGGCAAGGTCGTCTTCAAGGCCGAGATCGGCGCCGCGACCCCCCGCGCCTGCCAGATCCAGGGCGTCTGGGTGGACCCCGAGTTCCGCGGCCGCGGGCACTCCGAGACCGGGATGGCCGCCGTCGTCGCCTACGCGCTCCGGGACGTGGCCCCCGTGGTCAGCCTCTACGTCAACGACTTCAACACCGCGGCACGCGCCTCCTACCGCCGGGTCGGCTTCCGCGAGGTCGGCGCGTTCATGAGCGTGCTGTTCTGAGCGTCCTGTTCCGATCTTCCTGTTCGACCGCACGGTCGGCCAGTAAGGTCGCCGCATGATGCCAACCCCCGCGGGAGACGACCCCGGCCGGCCCGCCGGACTGCGCATCGGGCCCCTCGACCTCGCCGCCCGGGTCGACGAGGCCCTGCGCGTGCAGACCCTGGCCTTCGGGCTCAGCGAGGAAGAGATCGGCATCCGGCGCTACATCGTCCAGCGCCACATGACCTGCCGCGGCGCCCGCGCGCTCGGCGCGTTCACCGGGGACGGAGAGCTCGCCGGGTTCGTCTACGGCATGCCCAACGACCGCACCCACTGGTGGTCCGGGGTCGTCGAGCCCTACCTGAGGGCCGGCGGCCACGAGAGCTGGCTCGACGGCTCCTTCGTGATCACCGAGCTCCACGTGCACCCCGGGTACCAGGGCAAGGGCGTCGGCCGCTCCCTCATCACCCTGATCACCGACACCGCCGCCGAGGACCGCTCGATCCTCTCCGCGATCGACACCGACAGCCCCGCCCGCGGCCTCTACGGCTCCCTCGGCTACACGGACCTGGCCCGCCAGGTCCTCTTCCCGAGCGCGAGCCTCCCGTACGCCGTCATGGGCGCCCCGCTGCCGCTGCGCAGGCCCTGACCCGGCACACCCTCCGCCCCCGTGGGCGCTCAAACGGTTTCCGCGGGCCCCGGAGCCCCCGATAGCCTCGCGTCATGTCAACGCAACACGTGCAGCGCATGTCCCGCCTCATGGCCAAGACCCTCCGCGAGGACCCGGCCGACGCGGAAACCCTCAGCCACCGCCTCCTGGTCCGGGCCGGCTACGTCCGGCGCAGCTCCGCCGGCGTGTGGAGCTGGCTGCCGCTCGGCAAGCGGGTCCTGGACAACGTGTCGCGCATCGTCCGCGAGGAGATGGACGGGATCGGGGCACAGGAAGTGCTGCTCCCGGCCCTGCTCCCGAAGGAGCCGTACGAGGTCAGCGGCCGCTGGTCGGAGTACGGGGAACTGCTCTTCCGGCTGAAGGACCGCAAGGGCGCGGACTACCTGCTCGGCCCCACCCACGAGGAGATCTTCACCCTGGTGGTCAAGGACCAGTGCACGTCCTACAAGGACCTGCCGGTCATGCTGTACCAGATCCAGACCAAGTACCGGGACGAGGCGCGGCCCCGCTCGGGCGTCCTGCGCGGCCGCGAGTTCCAGATGAAGGACTCGTACTCCTTCGACGTGTCCGACGAGGGCCTGGCGGAGTCCTACCGGCTGCACCGCGAGGCCTACGTACGCATCTTCGAGCGGCTCGGCCTCGACCACCGGGTGGTGTCGGCCGTGTCGGGCGCGATGGGCGGCTCGGCGTCGGAGGAGTTCCTGGCCCCGGCCCCGGCCGGCGAGGACACCTTCGCGGACTGCCCCGCCTGCGGCTACGCGGCCAACACGGAAGCGGTGACCTTCGCCCTGACCCCGGCCCCGGGCGAGCACGGCCCGCTGGAGGAGATCCCCACCCCCGACACCCCCACCATCGAGAGCCTGGCCGCGCACCTGGGCGTCCCCGCCTCCGCGACGCTGAAGAACCTCCTGGTCAAGGTGGACGGCGAGATCACCGCCGTCGGCGTACCCGGCGATCGGGAGGTCGACCTGGGCAAGCTCGGCGAGCACCTGGCCCCGGCGGTCGTGGAACTGGTGACGGCGGAGGACTTCACCGGCCGGCCCGACCTCGTACGGGGCTACGTGGGCCCGCAGGGCCTGGAGAAGGTCCGCTACCTCGCCGACCCGCGCGTCGCGCCGGGCACCTCCTGGGTGACCGGGGCCAACAAGCCCGATACGCACGCCCGCGACGTGGTCTGCGGCCGGGACTTCGAGGTCGACCAGTACCTCGACGTGGTCGTCGTCGAGGAAGGCGACCCCTGCCCCGCCTGCGGCGCCGGACTGCGGCTCGACCGGGCCATCGAGATCGGGCACATCTTCCAGCTCGGCCGCAAGTACGCGGACGCCTTCGGGCTCGACGTCCTCGGCAAGGAGGGCAAGCCGGTCCGCGTCACGATGGGCTCCTACGGGATCGGCGTCTCCCGCGCGGTGGCCGCGCTCGCCGAGCAGACCGCGGACGAGCGGGGCCTGTGCTGGCCGGCCGCGGTGGCCCCGGCCGACGTCCACGTGGTGGCGGCGGGCAAGGCGGTACCGCTCGCGCTGGCCGAGTCGGCGGCGGAGTCCCTGGCCGGGGCCGGTCTCCGCGTCCTCCTGGACGACAGGCCCGGCCTGTCACCCGGGGTGAAGCTCACCGACGCGGAGCTCATCGGGGTCCCGTGGATCCTGGTGGCGGGCCGCCGCTCGGCGGAGTCGGTGGTCGAACTCCAGGACCGCCGCGCCGGCACCCGCGAGGAACTCCCCCTGGAGGAAGCCCTCTCCCGCCTGACCGCGACCGCGTAGCCCTGCGGGCGGCTGTCCCCTACCGGCCCTTCCCCCGGCGCTGCCCGGACCCGGTCCACAAAACCCGGAACGGCATGAAAAAACCCACCACGCCCCCGTAT
>NZ_JBHXKA010000016.1:0-98634 GCF_042722885.1 Streptomyces sp. NPDC058401 | reverse complement strand
CTGAAAGATCAGCCTCGCCGGCGTTTGAGGCGCGGGGTCCGGGGCGGAGCCCCGGGGAACGGTGGAAGGGCGGGTAGGGGACGGCTCCGCGCAGCGGGGCCGTTACTTCGCCGCGGCCTTCTTGGCCGGCTTCGCCGGAGCCGGCTTGGCGGCCGGGGCCTCGGCCTTGGCCGGGGTCTCCGCCTTGGCCGGGGTCTCCGCCTTGGCGGCGGCCGGCTTCGCGGGGGCCAGGCGGGCCACGCCGAACTTCAGCGAGGCCTCGTAGGTGTTGTCCGGGTCCAGGCGGCGGAGTTCCTCCGCCAGCAGCTCGGCCGTGTCGCGGCGCTTCAGCGCCACCGCACGGTCGGGCTGCCCCGGCATGCACAGCGTGGCCAGCGCCCCGTCGGCCCGGTCCAGGACGATCTCGCCGCCCTTGGTCTCCAGGCGCACCGCGGTGAGCCCGGGGCCCGCCGAGGAGGTGCGCTTGACGGGGACCTGGAGCCGGTCCGCGAGCCACATCGCCAGCAGCTCGCAGCTCGGGTTGTCGTCCTCGCCCTCCACGGTCGCCGAGGTGACCGAGTGGGTCTGCTGGTCCAGCGCGGCCGCCAGCATGGAGCGCCACGGGGTGATCCGGGTCCAGGACAGGTCCGTGTCCCCGGGTGCGTACGCCTCGGCGCGGCTGCCGAGTGCCTCGATCGGGGTCTCGGCGGAGTACGTGTCCGTGATCCTGCGCTGGCCGAGCGCCCCCAGGGGGTCGCCCGCGAGGTCCTGCGGAGCGCCCTCGGGCCACCAGACGACGACGGGCGCGTCCGGGAGGAGCAGGGGGAGGACCACCGACTGCGCGTGGTCGACCAGTTCGCCGTGCAGGCGGAGCACGACCGTCTCACCGCTGCCGGAGTCCGCCCCGACGCGGATCTCCGCGTCGAGACGGGCGTCGCGGCGGCTGCGCGGCGAGCGGCTGGCCCGCTTGATGACGACGATGATCCGCGAGGGGTGCTCGTGGGATGCGTCGCCGGCCGACTTGAGCGCGTCGTACGCGTTCTCCTCGTCGGTCACGATCACCAGCGTGAGGACCATGCCGATGGCCGGCGTGCCGAGGTCCCGGCGTGCCTGCACCATCGCGGCATTGATCTTGCTGGAGTTGGTCTCCGTGAGATCGATCTTCATGGCCGGCGCCAGCTCCGTCCGTCTCGTGCGAGCATCTCGTCCGCCTCGACCGGCCCCCAGGTGCCCGACGGGTACTGGGCGGGCTTGCCGTGCGTGTCCCAGTACCGCTCGATCGGGTCGAGGATGTTCCAGGACAGCTCGACCTCCTGGTGGCGCGGGAACAGGTTCGCGTCACCCAGCAGCACGTCGAGGATCAGCCGCTCGTAGGCCTCGGGGCTCGACTCCGTGAAGGACTCGCCGTAGGCGAAGTCCATCGTCACGTCCCGGACCTCCATGGAGGTGCCCGGAACCTTGGAGCCGAAGCGCACCGTCACGCCCTCGTCCGGCTGGACCCGGATGACCAGGGCGTTCTGCCCCAGCTCCTCGGTCGCGCCCGACTCGAACGGGAGGTACGGGGCCCGCTTGAAGACGACCGCGATCTCGGTCACCCGGCGGCCCAGGCGCTTGCCCGTCCGCAGGTAGAACGGGACGCCCGCCCAGCGGCGGTTGTTGATCTCCAGGCGGATGGCCGCGTAGGTGTCGGTCTTCGACTTGGGGTCGATGCCGTCTTCTTCGAGGTACCCGACGACCTTCTCGCCGCCCTGCCACGCCGCCGAGTACTGGCCGCGCACGGTGTGCTTGCCCAGGTCCTCGGGCAGCTCCACGGCGGTCAGCACCTTGAGCTTCTCGGCCACCAGCGCCTTGGGGTGGAAGGAGCCGGGCTCCTCCATCGCGGTCAGCGCCAGCAGCTGGAGCAGGTGGTTCTGGATGACGTCGCGGGCCGCGCCGATGCCGTCGTAGTAGCCGGCCCGGCCGCCGATGCCGATGTCCTCTGCCATGGTGATCTGCACGTGGTCGACGTACGACCGGTTCCAGATCGGCTCGAACATCGTGTTGGCGAAGCGGAGCGCCAGGATGTTCTGGACGGTCTCCTTGCCCAGGTAGTGGTCGATCCGGAAGACCTCGTTGGGCGGGAAGACGTCGTGCACGAGCTGGTTGAGCTCCTGTGCACTGGTCAGGTCGTGCCCGAACGGCTTCTCGATGACCGCGCGCCGCCAGGAGCCCTCCTTCTGGTCCGCCAGCCCGTGCTTCTTGAGCTGGGCGACGACCTTGGGGAAGAACTTCGGCGGGACGGACAGGTAGAAGGCGAAGTTGCCGCCGGTGCCCTGCGCCTTGTCCAGCTCCTCGATCGTCGACTTCAGCGTCTCGAACGCCTGGTCGTCGTCGAAGTCGCCCTGGACGAAGCGGCAGCCCTGGACGAGCTGCTGCCAGACCTCTTCACGGAAGGGGGTGCGTGCGTGCTGCTTGACCGCGTCGTGAACCTCCTGTGCGAAGTCCTCGTCCTGCCACTCCCGTCGGGCGAAGCCGATCAGGGAGAAGCCCGGCGGAAGCAGGCCGCGGTTGGCGAGGTCGTAGACGGCAGGCATCAGCTTCTTGCGCGACAGGTCACCCGTAACGCCGAAAATGACCAGGCCGGACGGCCCCGCGATGCGCGGGAGCCGCCGGTCCTGTGCGTCACGAAGCGGGTTCGCTCCGTTTACAGACAAAGTGTTCAGGCCTCCGTGGGGGCGAGGCGCTCAAGCTCCGCCTCGGTCGACTTCAGCAGGTCGTTCCAGGACACCGCGAACTTCTCGACGCCCTCTTCTTCGAGCAGCTGCACCACATCGTCGTACGAAATGCCCAGCTTCGCGACCGCGGCGAGCTCGGCGCGCGACTGCTCGTACGTGCCGCTGATGGTGTCGCCGTCGACCACGCCGTGGTCGGCGGTGGCCTCCAGGGTGCCCTCGGGCATGGTGTTCACGGTGCCGGGGGCGACCAGGTCCACCACGTACAGGGTGTCCTTGTACGCCGGGTCCTTGACGCCGGTCGAGGCCCAGAGCGGACGCTGCTTGTTGGCGTGCGCCTTGTCCAGGGCGGCCCAGCGCTCGGAAGAGAAGACCTCTTCGTAGGCCTCGTAGGCCAGACGGGCGTTCGCGAGCGCCGCCTTGCCCTTGAGGGCCTTGGCCTCGTCGGTGCCGAGGGAGTCCAGGCGCTTGTCGATCTCGGAGTCCACGCGGGACACGAAGAAGGAGGCGACCGAGTGGATCTTGGAGAGGTCCAGGCCCGCGGCCTTCGCCTTCTCCAGGCCCGCCAGGTACGCGTCCATGACCTCGCGGTAGCGCTCCAGCGAGAAGATCAGCGTCACGTTGACGCTGATGCCCTTGCCGATGACCTCGGTGATCGCCGGCAGGCCGGCCTTGGTCGCCGGGATCTTGATGAGCGTGTTCGGACGGTCCACCAGCCACGCGAGCTGCTTGGCCTCGGCGATGGTCGCCGGGGTGTTGTGGGCCAGACGGGGGTCGACCTCGATCGAGACCCGGCCGTCCTGGCCCTCGGTCGCGTCGTAGACCGGGCGCAGGATGTCGGCGGCGTCGCGGACGTCCGCCGTGGTGATCATGCGGATCGCCTCTTCGACGGTGACCTTGCGGGCGGCCAGGTCGGCGAGCTGCTGCTCGTACCCCTCGCCGCCGCTGATCGCCTTCTGGAAGATCGCCGGGTTGGTGGTGACACCCACCACGTGCTGCTGGTCGATGAGCTCGGCCAGGTTGCCGGACGTGATCCGCTTGCGGGACAGGTCGTCCAGCCAGATCGCCACGCCCTCGTCGGAAAGGCGCTTCAGTGCGTCTGTCATGGGAATTGCATCTCCTACTGGTCTGGGTACGGGAGTCAGCGCGCGGCGGCGGCGAGCGACTCGCGTGCGGCGGCGGTCACGGCTTCGGCGGTCAGGCCGAACTCGCGGTACAGGACGGCGCCGTCGGCCGAGGCGCCGAAGTGCTCCAGCGAGACGATGCGGCCGGCGTCGCCGACGTAGCGGTGCCAGGTCAGGCCGATGCCGGCCTCGACCGCGACACGCGCCTTGACCGAAGGCGGCAGGACGCTGTCCTTGTACTCCTGGGACTGCTCCTCGAACCACTCGACGGAAGGCATCGAGACGACGCGCGCCGGGACGCCCTCGGCCTGCAGCGCCTCGCGCGCGGCGACGGCGAGCTGGACCTCGGAGCCGGTGCCGATGAGGACGACCTGCGCGGGGCCGCCTTCAGCCTCGAACAGCACGTACCCGCCCTTGGCGGCGTCCTCGTTGCGCTCGTACGTCGGCACGCCCTGGCGGGTCAGCGCCAGACCGTGCGGGGCGCCCTTGCCGAAGACCTTGGTGTGGCGGCGCAGGATCTCGCGCCAGGCGATGGCCGTCTCGTTCGCGTCGGCCGGGCGGACCACGTTCAGGCCCGGGATGGCGCGCAGCGCGGCGACGTGCTCGACCGGCTGGTGGGTCGGGCCGTCCTCGCCGAGGCCGATGGAGTCGTGCGTCCACACGTAGGTGACGGGCACGTGCATCAGGGCGGAGAGGCGCACGGCGTTGCGCATGTAGTCGGAGAACACCAGGAAGGTGCCGCCGTAGATGCGGGTGTGGCCGTGCAGGGCGATGCCGTTCATGGCCGCGGCCATGGCGTGCTCGCGGATGCCGAAGTGGATGGTGCGGCCGTACGGGTCGGCCTCCGGCAGCGGGTTGCCCACCGGCAGGAACGAGGAGTTCTTGTCGATGGTGGTGTTGTTGGAGCCGGCCAGGTCGGCCGAGCCGCCCCACAGCTCCGGGATGATCGCGCCGAGCGCTTCGAGGACCTTGCCCGAGGCGGCGCGCGTGGCGACACCCTTGCCGGTCTCGAAGACGGGGAGCTTGTCCTCCCAGCCCGCGGGCAGCTCGTTGGCGTTGATGCGGTCGAACTCGGCGGCGCGCTCCGTGTTGGCGGTGCGCCAGGCGGAGAACTCCTTCTCCCACGCGGCGCGGGCCTCGCGGCCCCGCTCGCCCAGCGCGCGGGTGTGCGCGATGACCTCGTCGGAGACCTCGAAGGTCTGCTCCGGGTCGAAGCCGAGGACGCGCTTGGTGGCGGCGACCTCGTCGTTGCCGAGGGCCGAGCCGTGCGAGGCCTCGGTGCCCTGGGCGTGCGGGGCCGGCCAGGCGATGATCGAGCGGGCGGCGATGAAGGAGGGGCGCTCCGTCTCGGCCTTGGCGGCCTGCAGCGCGGCGAACAGCGCCTTCGGGTCGAGGTCGCCGCTCTCCTGCGGCGCGACGCGCTGGACGTGCCAGCCGTACGCCTCGTAGCGCTTGAGGGTGTCCTCGGAGACGGCCGTCTCGGTGTCGCCCTCGATGGAGATGTGGTTGTCGTCCCACAGCAGCACCAGGTTGCCGAGCTTCTGGTGGCCGGCCAGCGCCGACGCCTCGTGGGAGATGCCCTCCTGGAGGCAGCCGTCGCCCGCGATCGCGTAGATCATGTGGTCGAACGGGGAGGCGCCCGCGGGGGCCTCGGGGTCGAACAGGCCGCGCTCGTAGCGGGCGGCCATGGCCATGCCCACCGCGTTGGCGATGCCCTGGCCCAGCGGGCCGGTGGTGGTCTCGACGCCCGCGGTGTGGCCGTACTCCGGGTGGCCCGGGGTCTTCGAGCCCCAGGTGCGGAAGGCCTTCAGGTCATCCAGCTCGAGCCCGAACCCGCCGAGGTACAGCTGGGTGTAGAGGGTCAGCGAGGAGTGACCCGCGGAGAGCACGAAACGGTCGCGGCCGACCCACTCCGGGTCCGCCGGGTCGTGCCGCATCACCTTCTGGAAGAGGGTGTACGCGGCGGGGGCCAGGCTCATCGCCGTACCGGGGTGGCCGTTACCGACCTTCTGGACCGCATCGGCGGCCAGGATCCGGGCGGTGTCGACAGCACGCTGGTCCAGTTCGGTCCAGTCGAGCTCTGTGGTCGTCGGCTTGGTGCTCACCGTGGGTCAGGGCTCCTCTCCACATGTCTAGTCCCGGTGACGAACGGTGCACCGGCGCGATTCCGAGCCTACCCCCGCCACAGCGTGCAGCTATTCGAGTACCCGCGGTCCGCGCGTGACGTCTCAGCGCCGATCGGACCAACACGGGGCGACCCCCGCGCAGGACGAGCCAATGGCTACGTCTAGAGTGGCGTGGTACGCGCAAGCCTTTACGGGACCTACATGTTTAAACGGGTTCACGTCGGAGCTTGCTGGATTCTCTGTCAGGGGTGTGCGTGACGGCCGTCGAATCCCGTCCAGCGGGGGTGCTCGGGACGAGCCCCGGTCACCGGCCGTTCGGGGCCCGGGCCATGGCTTTCGTGGCACTGACCAAGCCGCGGATCATCGAGCTTCTGCTCATCACGACCGTGCCGGTGATGTTCCTCGCCGAGCAGGACGTGCCTTCGCTGTGGCTGGTCCTCGCCACCTGCTTCGGCGGTTACCTGTCCGCGGGCGGCGCCAACGCGCTGAACATGTACATCGACCGCGACATCGACGCGTTGATGGACCGGACCTCGGGACGCCCGCTGGTGACCGGCATGGTCAGCCCGCGCGAGTGCCTGGTCTTCGGCATCACGCTCGGGATCGCGTCCACGCTGTTCTTCGGGCTGCTGATCAACTGGCTGTCGGCCGCGCTCGCGCTCGGCGCGCTCCTCTTCTATGTCGTCGTCTACACGATGCTGTTGAAGCGGCGCACCTCGCAGAACATCGTCTGGGGCGGCATCGCGGGCTGCATGCCGGTGCTCATCGGCTGGTCGGCCGTGAAGAACGAGGTCTCCTGGGCCGCGGTCATCCTCTTCCTCGTCATCTTCTTCTGGACGCCGCCGCACTACTGGCCGCTGTCCATGAAGGTGAAGGACGACTACGCGCGGGTCGGCGTGCCGATGCTGCCCGTCGTGGCGGGCAACAAGGCCGTGGCCAAGCAGATCGTCCTCTACAGCTGGGTGATGGTGGCGGTCTCGCTGCTGCTGACCCCGCTGGGGTACACCGGCTGGTTCTACACCTCGGTCGCCCTGCTGGCCGGCGGCTGGTGGCTCTGGGAGGCGCACGGGCTCAACGCCCGCGCCAAGTCGGGCGTGGCGGGAGCGAAGCTCAAGGAGATGCGGCTGTTCCACTGGTCGATCACCTACGTGTCGCTGCTCTTCGTGGCCGTCGCCGTGGATCCCTTCCTCCGCTGATGCTTCCGCTGTTCGTGCTTCCTCCGGTCATGCTTCCTCCGTTCGCTACTCGCCGGTAGCATGCCTGTCATGGCAGACACCGAGGAGACCGCCACCACGGCGGACAAGAAGCAGGACCGCCGTGCCGCGAAGCTGGCCAAGCAGATCGGCGCGTTCGCCGAGCAGCACGGCGGCGCCGAGGGCCACCTCGCGCACATCGGCCAGGCGGGCACCCGGATCGTCCTCGTCGGGACCGACGGCGAGTGGGGCGACCTGGTGGCCCCGGCGTACGACACCGCGCGGCTCGCGGCCGAGAAGGCCGGGCTGACCCTCCACGAGGAGTTCGACGGCGAGTTCGCCGCGCGGGTGCGGACGGGGCCTTACGAGTGGTCCCGGATGGCCGGCATGCAGCTCGGCGGAACCGCCAATCCGGCCGCGGAGCCGGCCGCCTGACCCGGTCGATCTTGGCTTGATCATTGGCTTGATCGTTTCCGCGTCACCCGCTCGGTCAACAGCGCGAGCAACACCTCACACCCCGCTCACCCGTTAGGACGTGTGGAAGCCCCTTCCTCACGTCCGCAACGGGATGCCCGGATGATCGAAACGCCGCCCCTGGTGGACCAGCACTGCCAGGGAGTGCTCCGCACGGAGCTCGGCCTCGCCACCTTCGAGGCCCAGCTGATCCACTCGGCCGGCCCGCCCGCCGCCGGCACCACCTTCTTCGACACCCAGACCGGCTTCGCCGTGCGCCGTTGGTGTCCGCCGCTGCTCGGGCTCGAACCGCACTGCGCCCCCGTGCACTACCTCGCCCGGCGGCGCGAGCTCGGCGCCGCCGAGTCGGCCCGCCGGCTGCTGCGCGGCTGCGGGACCGGCACCCGGCTCGTCGACACCGGGGTGCCGGGCGACCTCACCGGGCCCAAGGAACTGGCCCTGACGGGCGGGGCGGAGGCCTTCGAGCTGGTGCGGCCGGAGCTGCTGGCCGAGCAGGCGGCGGACACCGCCGGGACCGTAGCAGCCTTCCTGGCCGACCTCGCGGGGGCGGTCCACCGGGCCGCCGCCGGGGCCGTGGCCTTCACCTGCGGGGCCGGGGAGGGGGGCCGCGCCTGGGCAGCGGCCCTCGAAGCCGCGCCCGAGCCGCCCGGCCCGGGCGAGGTGCGGGGCGCGGCCGGGCGCTGGCTGGCCGGGCGTGCCAGGGGCGGGGCCCTGCGGGACCCCGTGCTGCTGCGGCACCTGGCGTGGAGCGCGGTGTCCTCGGGGCTGCCGCTCCAGCTGCACACCGGCGGGGAGCCGGCGGCGCCGGACCGGCTGACCGGGTTCGTACGGGCGACCGAGGGCCTGGGAGCGCGGCTGGTGCTGATCGGCGGGTACCCCCACCACCGGCGGGCGGCCGGGCTGGCCGCGGCCTTCCCGCACGTCCACGCCGACCTCGGCGCGGCCCTGGGGTCCACGGGGGCGCGGGCGGCCGCCGTGCTGGCGGAGTGCCTGGAGACCGCGCCCTTCGGAAAGCTGATGTTCTCCGGCGGCGGACGGCAGCTGCCCGAACTGCACGCGGTGGGCGCGCTGGTCTTCCGGGAGGCGCTCGGCCGGGTGCTCGGCGGCTGGGTCGCCGACGGCTCCTGGTCCTGGCGGGACGCGGAGCGGGTGGCGGCGATGGTCGCGGCGGGCAATGCCCGCCGCGTCTACCGGCTGGACGAACGGGGCTGACGGGCGGGGCCGACGGGCGGGGCCGCCGAACGGAGCCGACGGGTGGGGCCGACGCCCCGGAGGGCGCCGGGAGGGTCAGACCGCGGCGAGCCGGGCGTCGGTCTGCGCCGGGATCCCGGCCTGCTCGGACGGACGCTCGCGCAGGCTCAGCGCCACCCGGACCACCGAGATCCACACCAGGCAGGAGCCGAGCATGTGGGCCGCCACGAGGGCCTCGGGGACGTCGGTGAAGTACTGGACGTAGCCGATGGCGCCCTGGGCGAGCAGCACGATCAGCAGGTCGCGGGCGCGCGCCCGGGTGTCCACGGGGGCGTCGACCACGCGCAGCACCAGCCACATCGCGACGGCGAGCGCGCACACCACCCAGGCGGAGATCGCGTGGACGTGGGCGGTGGCGGACCAGTCGAAGGGCATCCGCTTGATCTCGCTGCTGTCGCCGGCGTGCGGGCCGGACCCGGTGACCACCGTGCCCGCGGCGATCAGCACGACGGTGGCCGCGAGCAGCGCCCACGAGAGCTTGCGCACCGGGGAGGGGACGCGCGGCTTGGCCGGGCCGTCACCCTCGCGGGTGCGCTGCCAGGTGATCGTGGTCACGGTGATCAGCGAGGTGGCGAGCATGAAGTGCCCGGCCACGCTGTAGGGGTTGAGACCCGTCAGGACGGTGATGCCGCCGAGGACCGCGTTGCCCATCACGATGGCGAACTGGAGCCAGCCGAGCCGGGTCAGCGAGCGGCGCCACGGCGTGGCGCAGCGGGCGGCGGTGATCGCCCAGCCAACGGCCGCGCAGAGCACGTACGTCAGCATCCGGTTGCCGAACTCGATCGCCCCGTGGAAGCCCTGCTCCTGGGTCACGATCAGGCTGTCGCCGGTGCACTTGGGCCAGGTGTCGCAGCCGAGACCGGATCCGGTCAGCCGCACGGCGCCGCCGGTGACGACGATGACGACGCTCATGAGCACCGCCGCGAACGCGGCCCGCTGGACGGTCCGGGGTGACGGCGTCCAGCGGCGGGCGAGATATGCGAGTGGGGTCAACACGGCGCTTATCGTACGCGGACACTTGTGCAAAGTTTCACGAGGGGGTGGCGGTCACCCCGTCGGGGCCGAAGCCCAGGCGGAACCGGGCCCCGGCCGGATCGCCTTCCGCATGCCACCAGACGCGGACCCGCCAATGCGCGCCCTCGCCCGGGTAGTCGGCCGAGGCCGCGAAGCCGCGTACCAATTCAGCCCCTACGTCCTCGGCTGTCCTGTTCCTCACTTCCGCCCCGCTGTGCCAGGGATGTGACTGTACGTTCCAGACTCCGTCGGAGCCGCGGACCTCGATGCGCCACACCGCGACCCAGGGGGTCACCTCCAGCATCGTGTGGACCTGGTCGGCCTCCAGGCCCAGATGGGCGGCGATCTCCGCCTCGGGCACGCCCTGGATGCGGGCGGCCACCACGGCCTGGGGCAGCAGCCGTTCGGGCAGCAGCCCGCGCGTGCGCAGGCCGGACAGGGAGGGGAAGGAGAGGAAGCGCAGCCGCAGTTCGAGCTGGCGGCCGATGTGGTCCAGGGCCTCTTCGGCCTCCTGCGACTCCTCGGAGCCGGGATCGGCGAGCAGCAGCCGCCGGAAGGAGCCCTCCGCGTCGACCGCCCAGGCCACGGACTCCTCGGCCAGGCCCAGCTCGGCGAGCCGGTCGCCGAGGAACACCTTCGCCTGCGCGAGGCCCCGCTGGTTGACCGGATCCTCCTGGTCCAGGGAGGCCCAGACCTCCACGGCGCCGCGCGTCAGGTCACGGGCCCGCTCTCCGGCGGCCCGCTCCATGGCGCTCGGGCCGCTCTCGGAGCCGGGGCCCAGCGGGTGCTTCGGCAGCCGCTCCCCGTCGCTGAGGGGCCAGGACAGCCAGACCCCCTGGTTGATCAGACCCCGGGCGTACCAGCGGGCGTACTCGGCTGCGTGCCCGGCCGCCTGCTGCGAGGACCGCAGCCCCTCCTCGATGGCGGCCAGGGCCCCGGCCCGGTCCCCGTCGGCGAACCGGCGGGCCGCCAGGTCGCCGAGGCGCAGACCCAGCCGGGCCGCGCACTCGGCGTCGGTGCGGGCCGGCTCGCGCAGGGCTCCGATCAGCTCGGCCAGCAGGGCGTCGGCCTCCGCGGGCTGCGCGTGCGCCGCGCCCGACCGGATCCGTGCCCACTGTTCGTCCAGCCGCAGAACGGCCTCCCGCTGCGCCATGCCGCCCCCCGGCGTCTGTGGTGCGCTCCCGTGTGGAGGCGACCATCCTCCTGCCGGGGCAACGCTCGGGGGAAGGGATTCACTCCCAGCGGAACAGGCGCGCCGCGGCCCCCAGACCGAGTACCGCCCAGACGGCCAGGATCGCCGCGTCGCCCCAGGGCAGCGCGGCCCCGTGCTGGAGCACCTCGCGCAGCCCGTCGGAGAGCGCGGAGATGGGGAGCAGGCCGAGCACGGACTGGACCGCGCCGGGGAACTTGTCCATCGGCACGATCACCCCGCCGCCGACCAGGAGCAGCAGGAAGACCAGGTTGGCCGCGGCCAGGGTGGCCTCCGCCCGCAGGGTGCCGGCCATCAGCAGGCCGAGCCCGGAGAAGGCGGCGGTGCCGAGCAGGATCAGCAGGGCCGCGGACAGCGGGTTCCCGTGCGGGGACCAGCCCAGGGCGAAGGCGATCACCGTCAGCAGCGCGATCTGCAGCACCTCGGTGACGAGCACCGACAGCGTCTTGGCGGCCATCAGCGCCCACCGCGGCAGCGGGGAGGCCCCGAGCCGCTTGAGGACCCCGTAGCGCCGGTCGAAGCCGGTGGCGATGGCCTGGCCGGTGAAGGCGGTGGACATCACCGCCAGCGCCAGGATGCCGGGGGCGAGGAAGTCCACGGATTTCCCCGAGCCGGTGTCGACGATGTCGACGGCGGAGAAGAGGGTCAGCAGCAGCGCCGGGATGATCACGGTCAGCAGGAGCTGCTCCCCGTTGCGCAGCAGCATCCGGGTCTCCAGCGCGGTCTGCGCCAGGATCATGCGGGACACGGGCGCGGCCCCCGGGCGGGGGGTGAACGTACCGGCGCTCATGCGCGCAGCTCCTTACCGGTCAGTTCCAGGAAGACGTCTTCGAGGGTGTGCCGCTCCACCGAGAGGCTGTCGGGCATGACCCCGTGCTGCGCGCACCAGGAGGCGACGGTGGCCAGCAGCTGGGGGTCGACGTCGCCGGTGACCCGGTAGACGCCGGGGAGGAGCTCGGCGGCCTGGGTGCCGTCGGGCAGGGCCTTGAGCAGGGAGCCGACGTCGAGGGAGGGGCGGCCGGTGAAGCGCAGGGTGTTCTCGGCGCCGCCGCGGCACAGGGCCTCGGGGGAGCCGTGGGCGATGACCTTGCCGGCGTCGACGATGGCGACCTCGTCCGCGAGCTGCTCCGCCTCGTCCATGTGGTGGGTGGTGAGTACGACCGAGACCCCGTCGGCGCGCAGTTCCCGTACGAGTTCCCAGGTCGCGCGGCGGGCCTGCGGGTCGAGGCCGGCGGTCGGCTCGTCCAGGAAGACCAGCTCGGGGCGGCCGACGACGGCCATGGCGAGGGCCAGGCGCTGCTGCTGGCCGCCGGAGAGCCGGCGGTAGGCGGTGCGGCCGCAGCCGCCGAGGCCGAGGCGTTCCACCAGGGTGGGGACGTCCAGGGGGTCGGCGTAGAGCTTGGCCATGTGGCGCAGCATCTCGACGGCCCGGGCGCCGGAGTAGACGCCGCCGGTCTGGAGCATCACGCCGATGCGCGGGCGCAGGGCCCCGGCCTGCGCGACGGGGTCGAGGCCGAGGACGCGGACGGATCCGGCGTCGGGGCGGCGGTAGCCCTCGCAGGTTTCCACAGTGGTCGTTTTGCCCGCGCCGTTGGGACCAAGGACTGCGGTGACCGAGGCCCTCCGGACGGTGAGGTCCAGGCCGTCCACCGCGGTTTTGGGGCCGTACCGCTTCACCAGTCCGCGGATTTCCACGGCGGGGTCGTTGCTCATGGGGAGTGAGTCTACGGAGCCGTGGGGGGTGACCGGGGTGGGGCCGTAGGTCCCGCCCCCGAAGGGTCACGGACCTGCGCATTCGTGACTTTATCGTCCGCTCGGGTGCCGGTCCGGGGCCTAACGTCGAATGGTGAACAGCATCGCTCAGAACGTCGAAGCCACCTCGGGGCAGGCCGAGCACAAGGCCCATGACCTCGGGCATCCGCCGCGCTACTTCGTGTCGGCGATGCTCGCGGGCGCTTACATCGCCGTCGGCGAGGTGCTGCTCCTGGTCGCGATCTCGCCGTTCGTGGCGAAGGGCTCGCCGGCCGTGAAACTGCTGGAGGGCGCGGTCTTCCCGATCGCCCTGACCATCGTGATGTTCGCCGGCGCCCAGCTCTTCACCAGCAATGTGATGGTCATGCTGGTCGGCGCCCTGTCGGGGCGGACCGGTCCGCGGGACCTGTTCCTTTCCTGGACGCTCTCGCTGGCCGGGAACCTGGTCGGGGCCTTCGCCTTCGGGGCCATGGTGCACGCCTCGGGCGTGGCCTCCTCGCCCTCGGCGCGGTCCATGCTCACCGAGATGGTCCACGGGAAGATGGCGCTGAGCGGCGGACAGCTGTTCTGGCGCGCGGTCCTCTGCAACATGCTCGTCTGCCTGGCCATCTGGATGTTCACCCGGGCCCGCGGCGATGCGGCCAAGATTTTCGTCCTGTGGCTGCCGGTGGCCGTTTTCGTCGCCGTCGGATTCGAACACTGTGTAGCGAACATGGCTGTTTTCAGCCTCGCGATCCTGGATGGCTCAGCCGGATTCGGTGATCTTTTCCGGAATCTGATGTTCACCGTGCCGGGGAACGTCGTGGGCGGAGGATTGCTGGTGGGAGCCGTTTACTGGTTCACCGGCGGGGCCCTGCGCGAGGGCGGAGCGTCGACTTCCGAGTAACGCTCCGTGGATAAATAAGGTAACCCTTAGTGATGGAGGCCACCAGAGGTGGCCTCCATCACGGCTTGTCGGGGCCCGACTAATTACGCAACAATGGCGTTGTGAAATACGGCGAACGGATGAGCGAGGCCCCCCAGGGCGAACTCGCGACCGGGGAGCGGTCAACCCGCAACCGGGTCGCGCGGTCGATCCTGGACCACGGTCCTTCCACCGTTGCCGACCTCGCCCAGCGTGTAGGCCTCACCCAGGCCGCCGTCCGCCGCCACCTCGACACGCTCGTCGCAGACGACGTCGTCGAGCCCCGTGAGCAGCGCGTGTACGGAGCGCGGACCCGAGGCCGGCCCGCCAAGGTCTTCGCGCTGACCGACTGCGGTCGTGACGCCTTCGACCAGTCCTACGACTCCCTCGCCGCGGACGCCATGCGCTGGATCGCGCAGGCCGCCGGGGGCGGGGAGCAGGGCGAGGCGGCCGTTGCCGCCTTCGCCAAGGCCAGGCTCACGGCGCAGGCCGAGACCTACCGCGAAGCCGTGGAAGCGGCCGACCCGGCGGGGCGCACCGAGGCCCTTGCCAGGGCGTTGACCGGAGACGGGTACGCTGCTACGGCGAAGAGCGCTCCCGGTCCGCACAGCGGTGAACAGCTCTGCCAGCACCACTGCCCGGTCGCACACGTCGCCGAGCAGTTCCCGCAGCTCTGCGAGGCGGAGACCGAGGTCTTCTCCCGCCTGCTCGGGACGCACGTGCAGCGTCTCGCCACGATCGCCCACGGCGACGGGGTGTGCACGACGTTCATTCCACGCAGTGGGAGCGGCGTCGCTGCCACAGGCGCCACACAGACCGACACCTCAGTATCTGCAAGTACGGCCGGGAGGAACCCCGCATGACCACGGAGACTGCTCACCCTGAGCTCGATGGCCTGGGCACCTACGAATACGGATGGGTCGACTCCGACGCGGCCGGTGCGGTCGCGAAGCGAGGCCTGTCCGAGGAGGTCGTCCGCGACATCTCGGCGAAGAAGTCCGAGCCGGAGTGGATGCTGAACCTCCGTCTCAAGGGCCTCAAGCTGTTCGGCAAGAAGCCCATGCCCAACTGGGGTTCCGACCTCTCGGGCATCGACTTCGACAACATCAAGTACTTCGTGCGCTCCACCGAGAAGCAGGCCGCTTCGTGGGAGGACCTGCCGGAGGACATCAAGAACACGTACGACCGCCTCGGCATCCCGGAGGCGGAGAAGCAGCGCCTCGTCGCCGGTGTCGCCGCCCAGTACGAGTCCGAGGTCGTCTACCACCAGATCCGCGAGGACCTGGAGGAGCAGGGCGTCATCTTCCTCGACACGGACACCGCGCTCAAGCAGTACCCGGAGCTCTTCCAGGAGTACTTCGGCACGGTCATCCCGGTCGGCGACAACAAGTTCGCCTCGCTGAACACCGCCGTGTGGTCGGGCGGCTCGTTCATCTACGTCCCCAAGGGCGTCAAGGTCGACATCCCGCTCCAGGCCTACTTCCGCATCAACACGGAGAACATGGGCCAGTTCGAGCGGACGCTGATCATCGTCGACGAGGACGCCTACGTCCACTACGTCGAGGGCTGCACCGCCCCGATCTACTCCTCGGACTCGCTGCACAGCGCCGTGGTCGAGATCATCGTGAAGAAGGGCGGCCGCTGCCGCTACACGACGATCCAGAACTGGTCGAACAACGTCTACAACCTGGTCACCAAGCGCGCCGTGGCGTACGAGGGCGCGACCATGGAGTGGATCGACGGCAACATCGGTTCCAAGGTCACCATGAAGTACCCGGCCGTCTACCTGATGGGCGAGCACGCCAAGGGCGAGACCCTCTCCATCGCCTTCGCGGGCGAGGGCCAGCACCAGGACGCCGGCTCCAAGATGGTCCACATGGCGCCGAACACCTCCTCCAACATCGTCTCGAAGTCGGTGGCCCGTGGCGGCGGCCGCACCTCGTACCGCGGTCTGGTCGAGATCGGCGAAGGTGCCCACGGCTCCAAGTCCAACGTGCTGTGCGACGCGCTCCTGGTCGACACCATCTCCCGCTCGGACACGTACCCCTACGTGGACGTCCGCGAGGACGACGTGTCCATGGGCCACGAGGCGACCGTCTCCAAGGTCTCCGACGACCAGCTCTTCTACCTGATGAGCCGCGGTCTGACGGAGTTCGAGGCCATGGCGATGATCGTGCGCGGCTTCGTCGAGCCGATCGCCCGTGAGCTGCCGATGGAGTACGCGCTGGAGCTGAACCGGCTGATCGAGCTGCAGATGGAAGGCTCGGTCGGTTAGTCCCGGCCCGCCCGACGTCCCGCAGCAGATTCTTTAAGGAAGAGAGCAACACGACAGCCATGGCTGAGGCTCAGAACATCCCGGCGGGCTCGACTACCGCCGGCGCGATCGCGGTGGCCGCCGAGTCCACCGTCGCCACCCGGATGAGTGCCCCCCCGTCCTTCGACGTGGCGGACTTCCCCGTGCCCACCGGGCGCGAGGAGGAGTGGCGCTTCACGCCGCTCGCCCGCCTCAAGGGCCTGCACGACGGCACCGCGGTCGCCAACGGCACCATGAAGGCACAGATCGACGCGCCCGACGTGGTCACGATCGAGTCCGTGGAGCGCGGCGACGCGCGCATCGGCAAGGCCGGCACCCCGGTGGACCGGATCGCCGCCCAGGCGTTCTCGTCCTTCGCCAAGGCCACGGTCGTGACCGTGCCCAAGGAAGCGGTGCTCACCGAGCCCGTGCGCGTCACGCTGCACGGCGAGGGCGGCACGACCTTCGGTCACACCGTCTTCGACGTCCAGGCCTTCGCCGAGGCCGTCATCGTCATCGACCACACCGGTGACGGCGTGCGCGCCGCCAACGTGGACTTCCTCGTCGGCGACGGCGCCAAGCTCACCGTGGTCTCCGTGCAGGACTGGGACGACACCGCCGTCCACGTCTCCCAGCACAACGCCCTGATCGGCCGCGACGCGACCTTCAAGTCGATCGTGGTCACCTTCGGCGGAGACCTCGTACGCCTCCACCCGCGCGTGAACTACGCGGGCCCCGGCGGCGAGGCCCAGCTCTTCGGCCTGTACTTCACGGACGCCGGTCAGCACCAGGAGCACCGCCTCCTGGTCGACCACAAGGCCCCGCACTGCAAGTCGAACGTGGTCTACAAGGGCGCGCTCCAGGGCCAGGACGCCCACGCGGTCTGGATCGGTGACGTGCTCATCGAGAAGACCGCCGAGGGCACCGACACCTACGAGATGAACCGCAACCTCGTCCTCACGGACGGCGCGCGGGTCGACTCGGTGCCGAACCTGGAAATCGAGACCGGCGAGATCGTCGGCGCCGGCCACGCCTCCGCGACCGGCCGCTTCGACGACGAGCAGCTCTTCTACCTGCAGTCCCGCGGCATCCCGGCCGACACGGCCCGCCGCCTGGTCGTGCGCGGCTTCTTCGGCGAGCTCGTCCAGCAGATCGGTGTCCCGGACATCGAGGAGCGGCTGCTCGCGAAGATCGAAACCGAGCTGCAGGCGTCCGTCTGATGACCTACGTCAAGGCCTGTGCGCTGAGCGAGCTGGAGGAGAACGCCCCCAAGCGGGTCGAACTCGACGGCACGCCGGTGTCCATCGTCCGCGCCGAGGGGGAGGTGTTCGCGATCAACGACATCTGCTCGCACGCGAACGTCTCGCTCTCGGAGGGCGAGGTCGAAGACTGCATGATCGAGTGCTGGCTGCACGGCTCGGCCTTCGACCTGCGCACCGGCAAGCCGTCCGGTCTGCCCGCGACGCGCCCCGTACCCGTATACCCCGTAAAGATCGAAGGGGACGACGTGCTCGTCTCCCTCACCCAGGAGTCCTGAGGTATCCATGGCAACGCTTGAAATCCACGACCTGCACGTCTCCGTCGAGGCCGAGAACGCCGCCCGCGAGATCCTCAAGGGCGTCAACCTCACCATCAAGCAGGGTGAGACGCACGCCATCATGGGTCCGAACGGCTCCGGCAAGTCCACCCTCGCGTACGCGCTCGCCGGTCACCCGAAGTACACCATCACCAAGGGCACCGTGACCCTCGACGGCGAAGACGTCCTGGAGATGTCCGTCGACGAGCGCGCCCGCGCCGGCGTCTTCCTCGCCATGCAGTACCCGGTGGAGATCCCCGGCGTCTCGGTCTCCAACTTCCTGCGCACCTCGGCCACCGCCATCCGTGGCGAGGCGCCGAAGCTGCGTACCTGGGTGAAGGAGGTCAAGTCCGCGATGGAGCAGCTCCAGATGGACCCGGCCTTCGCCGAGCGCAACGTCAACGAGGGCTTCTCCGGCGGTGAGAAGAAGCGCCACGAGATCCTGCAGCTGGAGCTCCTGAAGCCGAAGATCGCGATCCTCGACGAGACCGACTCCGGCCTCGACGTCGACGCCCTGCGCCAGGTCTCCGAGGGCGTCAACCGCGTCCGCGACACGGGCGAGGTCGGCACCCTGCTGATCACGCACTACACGCGGATCCTCCGCTACATCAAGCCCGACTTCGTCCACGTCTTCTCCGAGGGCCGCATCGTCGAGTCCGGCGGCGCCGAGCTCGCCGACAAGCTGGAGGCCGAAGGCTACGAGTCGTACAGCACGAAGGGTGGCGCGACCGCGTGACACAGCTGCCTGGCCTCCTCGACACCGAGGCGATCCGCAAGGACTTCCCCCTTCTGGATCGTGTGGTCCACGACGGGAAGAAGATCGTTTACCTGGACAACGCGGCGACTTCGCAGAAGCCGCGCCAGGTGCTCGACGCGCTGAACGAGTACTACGAGCAGCACAACGCCAACGTCCACCGCGGCGTGCACGTGCTCGCCGAGGAGGCCACGGCGCTGTACGAGGGCGCCCGCGACAAGGTCGCCGCCTTCATCAACGCTCCGAGCCGCAACGAGGTGATCTTCACCAAGAACGCCTCGGAGTCGCTCAACCTGGTCGCGAACATGCTCGGCTGGGCGGACGAGCCCTACCGGGTCGACCGCGAGACCGAGATCGCCATCACCGAGATGGAGCACCACTCCAACATCGTCCCGTGGCAGCTGCTCTCGCAGCGCACCGGCGCGAAGCTGAAGTGGTTCGGCCTGACCGACGACGGCCGTCTCGACCTGTCCAACATCGAAGAGGTCATCACGGAGAAGACGAAGATCGTCTCCTTCACGCTGGTCTCCAACATCATGGGCACGGTCAACCCGACCGAGGCGATCGTCCGGCGCGCGCAGGAGGTCGGCGCGCTGGTGCTGATCGACGCCTCGCAGGCCGCTCCGCACATGCCGCTCGACGTGCAGGCGCTCGGCGCCGACTTCGTGGCCTTCACCGGCCACAAGATGTGCGGCCCGACCGGCATCGGCGTCCTCTGGGGCCGCCAGGAGCTGCTCGAGGACCTGCCGCCCTTCCTGGGCGGCGGCGAGATGATCGAAACCGTCTCGATGCACTCCTCGACGTACGCCCCGGCGCCCCACAAGTTCGAGGCCGGTACGCCCCCGATCGCCCAGGCCGTCGGCCTCGGCGCGGCCGTGGACTACCTGACCGCGATCGGCATGGACAAGATCGCCGCGCACGAGCACGCGATCACCGAGTACGCGATCAAGCGGCTCGCGGAGGTCCCCGACCTGCGCATCATCGGCCCCACCACGGCCGAGGACCGCGGCGCCGCGATCTCCTTCGTGCTGGGTGACATCCACCCGCACGACGTCGGCCAGGTACTGGACGAGCAGGGCATCGCGGTCCGCGTGGGACACCACTGCGCCCGCCCGGTCTGCCTCCGGTACGGAATTCCGGCGACGACGCGAGCGTCTTTCTATCTGTACTCCTCTCCGGCCGAGGTCGACGCACTGGTCGCCGGGCTGGAGCACGTACGGAACTTCTTCGGATAAGACGAAGCGACGAAGGCGACGAGGGCGCAGTGAAGCTGGAATCCCTGTACCAGGAACTGATCCTGGACCACTACAAGCACCCGCGCGGGCGAGGCCTGCGCGACGGCGACGCCGAGGTGCACCACGTCAACCCGACGTGCGGTGACGAGATCACCCTGCGCGTGAAGTACGACGGCGAGACCCTCACGGACATCTCGTACGAGGGCCAGGGCTGCTCCATCAGCCAGGCCGGCGCGTCGATACTGAACGAGCTGCTCGTCGGCAAGGAGCTGGGCGAGGCGCGGAAGATCCAGGAAGTCTTCCTGGAGCTGATGCAGTCCAAGGGCAAGATGGAGCCCGACGAGGCCATGGAGGAGGTGCTGGAGGACGCGGTCGCGTTCGCCGGCGTCTCCAAGTACCCGGCCCGGGTGAAGTGCGCCCTGCTGAGCTGGATGGCGTGGAAGGACGCGACCGCCCAGGCACTGGGCGACGCCGAGAGGAAGACGGCATGACCGAGAACGCGACGCCCGAGGCGTCCATCAAGCCGGCCACCGAGGAAGAGGTCCGCGAGGCCCTCTACGACGTGGTCGACCCCGAGCTGGGCATCGATGTCGTCAACCTGGGCCTGATCTACGGCATCCACGTCGACGACGCGAACATCGCCACCCTCGACATGACCCTCACCTCGGCGGCCTGCCCGCTGACGGACGTCATCGAGGACCAGGCGAAGTCGGCCACCGACGGAATCGTCAACGAACTGCGCATCAACTGGGTGTGGATGCCGCCGTGGGGCCCGGACAAGATCACGGACGACGGCCGCGAGCAGCTGCGCGCGCTCGGGTTCAACGTCTGACCTGCGGGTTCAACGTCTGACCTGCGGGTTCAACGTCTGACCGACGCCCTGAGAACGACGGCCGTCCTACGGCCGAGTGAACGGACGACCCCCGGCACACCCGTGCCGGGGGTCGTCTGTTTTCCCGGCGGACGGACCGCGTGCACCGGGAGTTGGCCATGGTGGCCGAATCTTCTCGACGGCCGTCACAACGTGACGGCGCAGACGAGAGGACCTCCGTTGACCGTTCGCCCTTCACCGGCACGCCGCCTCGGTGCCGTGGGAGCCGCCGGAGCCGCCGCCCTGCTCACCGCAGGACTGGCCGCGCCCGCCCACGCCGCACAGGAAGCCGCCGCCGAACCGACCATCGCGCTCTCGGCCGGGTACCTGTCCGGGGCCGTCGGTGCGATCGGAGACCCGGCCGTCACCGTGGACATCGCGCAGGAGGGCATGCCCGCCGCGTTCCTCAAGGTCGACGTCCTCTCCTCCAGCAACCCGGCCGTCGCCGGCCCCGGCGACGTGCACATCGGCCGGACCGGCCGCGGCGAGCGCGAGCTGACCGTCCGCCCGCGGGCCCAGGGCCACACCGACCTGACGCTGCGGGTGACCGGCCGCGGCGGCAGGACGGCCACGGCCACCCTCTCCTACGCCGCTTCGGCGCGGGTGGCCGCCGCCTTCTCCACCCGCTACCTCACGGGCTCCGCCGACTCCTCGGCCGCCGTGGACGTCGGCGGCGGCTACGCGCTGGTCGCCGACGACGAGACCAACGTGCTGCGCCTGTACGACCGTTCCCGCTCGGGCGCCCCCGTGAAGACCTGGGACCTCGGCCCCGCGCTCGGCATCAAGAAGGAAGCCGACATCGAGGCCGCCGCCCGCGTCGGCGACACCGTGTACTGGACGGGCTCGCTCGGCAACAACAAGGACGGCAAGTACAAGGCCGAGCGCAACACCGTCTTCACCACCCGGCTCACCGGGACCGGCGCCGACACCGAGGTCGTCCTCGGGTCCGCCTACAAGGGCCTGCGCGAGGACCTCATCGCCTGGGACACGGCCCACGGGAACCGCTTCGGCTTCGCCGCGGGCACGGCGGCCGGCAAGATCCCGAAGAGCATCGACGGGTTCAACGTGGAGGGGCTGGAGTTCGCCCCCGGTTCCACCACCACCGCCTACCTGGGCTTCCGCGCCCCGCTCGCCCCCGCGGTACCCGGCGGCAAGGCCCTGGTCGTGCCCGTCACCAACATCGACCAGGTCGTGGCCGGCGCGGCCAAGCCGGTCTTCGGCGAGCCGGTCGAGATGGACCTCGGCGGGCTCGCGATCCGCGACATCCGCAAGAACGCCGCCGACCAGTACCTGATCCTGGCCGGCTCCTGGGCCGCGGACGACAACTCCGACCCGTACGCCCTCTACCAGTGGGACGGCAACCCGGCCCACGCCCCGGTCAAGCGGGCCGACCTGCCGACCACCGACCCGGGCGGCTGGGAGGCCGTGGTCTCCGTACCCGACCTGCGCGTGCCCGGCGCCCGCGTCCAGCTGATCACCGACAGCGGCTCCGCCGACCTGTACGGCGACGGTACCGAGGCCAAGGACCTCGACCACCCGGAGTGGAAGAAGTCCCGGTCCGGATGGTTCGCGCTCGGCCCGATGCGCGGGGGATCCCGATGAAGCAGCACGCCGAGCAGTACGAGCAGCACGAGCAGCCCGAGCAGCAGAGGAAGCAGACGATGCGGAAGACCCAGAAGCACGCCCACCTCGCGACCGCCGGTGTCGCGGGCATCGCGGCCCTGCTCCTCGCCGCCACGGCCATGCCCGCGCAGGCGGTGACCTACGGCACGCCCACCATCTCGCTGTCCGCCGCCTACCTGTCCGGGGCCGTCGGCGCGACGGGTGACCCGACGGTGGACGTGACCGTGGCGCAGAGCGGCGCGGACGTCTCCGCGCTCACCGTCAGCGCCTCGGCCTCCAGCAAGGCCACGGTCGCCGGGACCGGCGACGTGAGCTTCACCGGGGCCGGCGCGGTCCGCAAGCTGGCGGTCGCCGCCCGCGGCCGCGGCTACACCAACCTCACCGTCAAGGTGACCGGGCTGGGCGGCAAGACCGCCACCAAGACGCTGTACTACGCCGCCTCCTCCGCCGTGCAGAACCCGGCCGACGCCCGCTACTTCACCGGCGCCTCCGACTCCTCGGCCGCCGTGGACGTCGGCGGCGGCCACACCGTCGTCGCCGACGACGAGAGCAACGTGCTGCGGCTGTACGACCGCGCCAACTCCGCGGCCCCGGTCCGGACCTGGGACTTCAGCTCGCAGCTCGGCGTCACCAAGGAGGTGGACATCGAGGGCGCGACCCTGATCGGCAACACCATCTACTGGACGGGCTCGCTCGGCAACAACAAGGACGGCGAGTACAAGGCCCCGCGCAACACCGTGTTCACCACCACGCTCAGCGGCTCCGGCTCCACCGCGCAGCTCGCGTACGGGCGTTCGTACAAGAAGCTCCGCGACGACCTGGTGGCCTGGGACAAGGCGAACGGGAACCGCTACGGCTTCGCCGCCGGTACGGCCGACGGTGAGGCGCCGAAGCAGATCGACGGGTTCAACGTGGAGGGGCTGGAGTTCGCCCCCGGTTCCACCACCACCGCCTACCTGGGCTTCCGCGCCCCGCTGGCCCCGGCGGTGCCCGGCGGCAAGGCCCTGATCGTGCCGGTGACCAACTTCGACAAGGTGATCTCCAGCGGGACCAAGGCCACCTTCGGCGCGGGCATAGAGCTCGACCTCGGCGGGCTCGCGATCCGTGACATCCGCAAGAACGCCGCCGACCAGTACCTGATCCTGGCCGGCTCCTGGGCCGCGGACGACAACTCCGACCCCTACGCCCTCTACCAGTGGGACGGGATCGCGGGCCACGCCCCGGTCAAGCGGGCCGACCTGCCGACCACCGACCCGGGCGGCTGGGAGGCCATCGTGGCGGTCCCCGACCTGTCGGTCGCGGGCGCGCGGGTGCAGCTGATCACCGACAGCGGCTCCGCCGACCTGTACGGCGACGGCACCGAGGCCAAGGACCTCACCCACCCGGAGTGGAAGAAGTCCCGCGCGGCCTGGTTCACGCTGAACTGAGCTCCCCGGGCTGCTCGGGCTGCTCGGGCGGCTCGGACTGTCTGGTGAGCTCCGCCGCCAGGTCCTCGCGGCGGATCCGCCGGTCCGTGTAGAGCAGACCGGCGGTGAGCTGCGGGAAGCAGAGCAGCAGGGTCTGGGCGACCATCGCGCCGAGCGCGGTGAGGACCGCGTGCACGAAGCCGCCGTCCACCGCCGGGATCAGGCTGAGCGCCCCGGCGAAGGCGAAGGGCAGCTGGACGGCGTACGCCGCTGAGAGCGCGATCGCGGCGGCGAGGGCGCCGAGGCCGAGCGTGCGCCACCAGGCCCCGCGCACCAGGCGGGCCGAGCGGCGCAGGGCGCCGAGCGGGCCCGGGCCCTCGCAGGCGGCGACCGTGGGCGCGAGCGCGAACAGCACCCCGAGCCCGAGGGCGGCCGGCAGGGTGGCGGCCGCGAGCAGCGGGGGCAGCCCGGCGGCCAGGACGGCGGCGCCCGGTCCGGCCACGGCGCCGAGGGCCAGCAGCTGCGTGCCGAGGACGGCTCCGAAGCGGGGGCGGGCGGCGCGCAGCAGCGTACGGGCGGTGGCGCGGCGGCCGAGTACCGCCGGGCGGAGCACGGCGCCCGTCAGGGCGGAGGCCAGGGCGCAGGTCAGCAGGGTGGCCAGGGCCGCGGCGGGAACCAGGACGGCGACGGGCCGGACGTGCAGCGCGAGGGCGGCCAGGGCGGCCCCGGCGAGCAGCAGCAGGGCGGCGAGCTGGCCGAGGAGCATGGCACCGGTCAGCGGGACCCAGTACCGGGCGAGGGCGGCGCAGGCGCCGCCGAGTATCTCGCCGCAGCCCAGCGGCCGCAGGGATATCACGCCCGGCCGGGGCGGCCGCGGCGCCAGCCAGCCACCGCCCCAGTGGGTCCACTGACCGTCCATGCGGATCTCCTCCCGTCCCCGGTCGGGGCGCACACCGTAACCGCGGGTGCCGGGGAAGTCCCGCAGCCGCGCGCAAATGACCCCGCCCCGCCGGGCCTTGGGCTCCGGCGGGGAGGGGCGCGGCGTGCGCGCGGGATGTTCTGGTGAACGAGCCCCGGATGTCCGCGTCTTCTCTGTGTACGGATGTACGCATCGTTGTGTACGGTCGTACGCATGCCCTATCTCCTCCTGGCCGCGGCCATAGCCGCCGAGGTCGCCGGTACCACCGCCATGAAGTTCAGCGAGGGCTTCACCAGGCTGTGGCCCTCGCTGATCACGCTGGTGGGGTACGTCATCGCCTTCACGCTGCTGGCACAGACGCTGAAGTCGATGTCGGTCGGGACCGCGTACGCGATCTGGGCCGGTGTCGGCACGGCCGCGATCGCCGGGATCGGCATGGTCTTCATGGGCGAGGCCGCCACGGCCGCGAAGATCGGCGGCATCGTGCTCGTGATCGCCGGGGTCGTGCTGCTGAACCTCGGGGGGACCACGCACTGATGCCCCGCCGGAATCCCGGCGGGGCATCGATGCGTGCCGTTCCGCGCTGCTACTGCACGTCGACGAGGTCCCCGCGGCTCGTCGCGGCGAAGTGGTCGGACGCGGCCTGCTCGTAGCGGGCCTGCCAGGAGCCGTCCTTGGTGGCCGTGAAGGCCTTCTTGAACGTGCCGTCGGCCGCCGTCGTGGCCGTACCCGCCAGGGTCCACGCGGTCGTGCCGGTCGCGCGGAAGTACACGCGGACCGGCTGGCCCGCGTACCCGCTCCACGTGGTCTCGTTGTAGTACCGGGTGTGAGTGAGCTTTCCGGTGACCGTGATGGGCCGGCCGGCCTTGACCGGCTCCGGGGCTGCGTTGAACTCCGGGATCGCCGTGGCCACCCGGGCCGCGATGCCGGAGGTCCCCGCAGGTCCGGCGGGGATGTCGGGGGTTCCGGCGTACCGCAGCCGCCAGGATCCGGGTCCCGTATAGGGCAGCGACGCCGCCGTGACGGCGCGCGTGCTGTCACCGGCCGGGGCGGCGCTCTCCCGGGTCGCCTTGGTGATCCACTCCGAAGAGCCGCTGGACTGGAACTCGACCAGGACCTTCAGCTTGGCGGGCGCCGGGAGGTCGTACGCGGACAGCCTGCCGGTGAGGGAGACCTTCCGGTCCTGGGTGACGGTAGTGGTCAGGCCCCCGTGGAAACCGGCGCTGGTGGAGGGGTCCACGGCCACGGTCGCCTGGCTGCTCGCCATCCAGGCCGAGCCGGTGAGGGTGACCAGCCCGGTGATCCTGCCGTCCACCGGGATCTGTGCGGTGAACCGGCCGTCCTCGCCGGTCTGCGCCCGGCCCCCGTTCCGGGACTGGACCCAGGTGCCGGCGGGCGCCGGCTTCATGGTGCCGTCGGCGCCCTTGAAGGTGACCCGGCCGCTCAGCGGAGCCTTGGAGCCGTCCGGCGCGCTCACCTTGGCGGCGTCCAGGGTGATCCTGGAACTCGGGCCCTGGGCCGTCTGGATCGTGCGCGATGCGCCGAGCGGGCTGTTCGCCCCCTCCTTCTCCGGCCGGAGGGTCACGCGGACCGCCGTCCCGTGCGACGCCTCGTTCTTCTCGGAGCCGGTGAAGGTGAACGGCGTCTCGATGTGCCCCGCGGCGTCGGTGAACACTGGGGTGGAGCCCGCCGCCGTGTCCAGCATCAGCTTGCCGTTGGGCAGCGGCCGCTCGGTGTCGTTGCGGGGGTCGCGGCCCACGGCGTCGGCCTTGATGGTGACCGTCCGGTGCTCGACGTCCGGCCTCCCGACCACATCGAGGGCGGTGACCCGGGGGATCAGCCCGTAGGCGAGGGTGGCCTTGTCCTTGTGCACGATCGGCTCGCTCAGGGTGCCGTCGTACAGGACGTCCACGCTGTACGTGCCCAGGTCCGCCAGCCGCAGGGGCGCGGAGCGGATGCCGGTCCCGGGGTCGGTGTCGTCCTGGCAGGACGGGCTGCACGGGTCCTCGTCCGGCGTGGACTCGAACGAGGTGACCGTCGCGACCGGGGCGGTGCTGCCGGCCTTGCGCAGCTGCACCTTGAGGCGCTTCGGCAGCTTGGAGCCGCCGAAATCCAGGTGGATCCGCGTGCCGTCGGTCCAGGCCTTGAAGCCGGACGCCGCGGGGTCGGCCGCCAGGGCGGTGGTGGGAACGGCGAGGACGACCCCGAGCGCCGTGGACGTGCACAGGGCAGCCAGGCTGCGCTTCCTCATGTGTCTCCTTCCGGGATGCTGACGAATGATCAAGATCTGGAGAGGAGACGCACCGGGCGGGGAAAGGGTTGTACCGGGCCGGAAGATCGGGCTGCGCCGAGGTGCGCGGCCCTGTGTACTGTCGTACGCATGCCTCGTCAGTCACCCGCCGCCGCCGTGCCGGGAGCCGTCCGCTGATGGCCGGCTCGGTGCGGCGCTACGACCCCGACCGGCGGGAGCGGATCATCGCCGCGGCGATCCGCGTGGTGGGCGCCCGCGGCATCGCGGGGCTCAGCCACCGCAGCGTGGCGGCGGAGGCCGACGTACCGCTCGGCTCCACGACGTACCACTTCAAGACCCTGGACGACCTGCTGGTCGCGGCGCTGCGCCAGGCCAACGAGGGCTTCGCCCGCGCGGTGGCGGACTCCGCGGCGCTGGCCGATCCGGGCGCGGACCTGGCGGGGGCCCTGGCCGTCCTCCTGGGCGGGTTCCTCGGGGCGGACCGGGCGCTGGCGGAGTTGGAGTACGAGCTCTACCTCGCCGCCCTGCGCCGTCCCGCGCTGCGTCCCGTGGCGGCCGAATGGTGCGAGGCCGTCGCCACGGCCCTGACGGACCGGGTGGACCCGGCGACGGCCCGGGCGCTGGTCGCGGTGATGGACGGGATCAGCCTGCAGGTCCTGCTGACGGGGGCGGAGTACGACGAGGCGTACGCCTGCGGGATCCTGCGGAGGGTGCTGCGGGCCTGACGGTGGCCGGAGCGGGTCAGGCTCCGCCGACCGCGGCTCCGGTGCGCCGGCCGCGCCCCCGGGGCTACGCGCCGCGGACCGCCGCGAGGGCGGCGGCCACGCTCGCCTCGATGTCCCGGACCGGGTAGAAGACCTCGCGGACGGTCCGGTCGCGGTCCACCACCAGCGTCAGGCGCTTCAGCCGGCTGATCCCCCCCGCCCGGAAGGTCGGCAGCCGCAGCGCCGTCACCAGGCCGAGCTCCGCGTCGGAGAGCAGGGGGAAGCGGAGCCCCTCGGCCTCCGCGAACTCCCGCTGCTCGTCCGGCCGCTGGGTCGACACCCCGTGCACCGTCGCGCCCGCCGCCGTGAACTCCGCGAGCTGGTCGCGGTAGGTGCACGATTCGAGGGTGCATCCCCGCGCCCCGGGGATCCCGGCCCACCCCGGCGGGTAGGACTCGGACCGGGCGAAGGCTCCCGGGAAGCAGTACAGGACGGTGAACGGCGTGTCCGCCACCGGGTCGCGGAGCTCGCCGAAACGGTCCGGCAGCACCAGCTCGGGCAGCCGGGTGCCGCGCAGCGCGTGGACCCGTACCGCCTCGCGCGATGCCTCGTGGGTCGTCGCCGTCATCTCTCCCTCTCCCAGGATCCAGGTGTCCCCCCAGTCCTGGAGGGCGACCAGCACCGGCAGCAGCCCCCGCCCGCGCGGGGTCAGCCGGTACGCGTGCCGCACCGGGCGGTCCTGGTACGGCTCGCGGGTCAGCACGCCGGCCTCGACGAGCAGCTTCAGCCGTTCCGTCAGGACCTTGCGGGACATGCCCAGTTCGCGCTGGAACTCGTCGAAGCGGTGCACGCCGCGCGCCGCGTCGCGCACGATCAGCAGCGTCCACCAGTCGCCCACGACGTCGAGGGCCTGGGCGATGGAGCAGTCCGCGTCGTCGAGGTGCGTGCGCTGGGTCATGGGCACTCCTTTGTCCGTTGACCCGAGGTTGTCATGCTGACATAGTCCGTTCCCAAAGGGAACTAACTCGGGGGTCGGCTGGTGCTGCAAGGATTCAAGGACGTGCCCAGAGCGGTGTGGCTGCTCTCGCCGGGCGTTTTCGTCAACGCCGTGTCCAGCTTCACCTTCGTCTTCGTCTTCGTGTACCTGACCGGCCCGCGCGGGCTCTCCGTCGCCGAGGCCGGCCTCATCACCGGAATCGGCGGCATCGGCCTGGTCGCAGGCAACTTCACCGGTGGCGGCTTCGGGGACCGCCACGGCCACCGCCGCGTGCTGCTCATCGCCTCCGCGCTCGCCGGAGGAGCCCTCATCCTCCTGCCGGTGCTGCCCACCGCCGCGCTCTACGCGGCCCTGCCCCCGGCCCAGTACGCCATCGGGGCGATCCGCTCCGCCAACGCCGCCCTCGTCGCCGTGATCGTCCCCGAGGGGGCGCGCCGCCCGTCCTTCGCCGTGGTCCGCTGCGTGTCCAACGGCGGCTTCACCCTCGGAGCACCGCTCGGCGCGCTCATCGCGACCGGGCTCTCCTACGACTGGCTCTTCGTCGCCGACGGCATCGGCACCCTCGTCTTCGCCGTCTGGACCGCCCGCGTCGTTCCCGCGCGGGGCGCCGCGAACACCCCCGCCGCGGCCCCGGACGGGGGTCTGGGCCGCGGCGTGTGGGGGGAGCTCCGGGCCAGGCCCGCCGTCCTCGTCCTGCTGGCCGCGATCCTCGTCGTCGACGTGATCTACCGCCAGCAGTACTCGACCTTCCCGGTCTACCTGGCCGACCACGGCCTGGACACCGGCGCCTACGGGCTGATCATCGCCCTCAACGGCGCCGTCATCCTCCTCCTGGAACTGCCGGCCGCCGTCGCCCTGCGCACCCGCCCGCCGCTGGCCGTCATCGGCGCGGGACTCCTGCTCGTCGGCGCCGGGTACGGGGCGCTGCTGCTCGGGGCCGGGATCGGGACGGCCGTGGCGATGATGCTGCTGCTGAGCCTCGGGGAGATCCTCTACAAGACCACCGCCACCGCCTACGTCGCCGACCAGGCGCCCCCGCACGCCATCGGGCTGTTCCAGAGCCTGTACGCGGGGGTCTCGGCCAGTGGCGTCGTACTCGGCGGACCGCTCGGCGGGACCCTGTACTCCGCGGCGCCCGGGCTGCTGTGGCCGCTGTGCGCGGCGCTGGCGGCAGGGGCGGGCGGGGCGGTGCTGTGGATGGGGGCGCGGGGCCGGCGGGGGCCGCGACCTGCGGGAGAGCAGCACCCGGTGCGGGATCCGGCGCCGGGGCCCGCGGAGGACCCGGCGCGACACGACCCGCGCCCGGCACATGAGACCGGTTCGCGACCGCGGGCCGTCGCCGGTTAGGTTTCGGGCATGACTGCTACGCGTACCACCGGCGCCGTCGCCGCCGGACTTGCCACCATCACCGCCGACGGCACCGTCCTCGACACCTGGTTCCCCGCCCCCCAGCTGGTCGCCGAGCCCGGCCCGGCCGGCACCGAGCGCCTCACCGCCGAGCAGGCCGTGGAGCTGCTGGGGGCCACCGCGCCCAAGGCGATCCGCCAGGACGCGGTCCGCGGCGTCGAGGTCGTAGCCGTCCGCACCGTGATCGCCTCCCTGGAGGACAAGCCGCTGGACGCGCACGACGCGTACCTGCGCCTGCACCTGCTCAGCCACCGCCTGGTCAAGCCGCACGGCCAGAACCTGGACGGCGTCTTCGGCCTGCTGGCCAACGTCGCCTGGACCTCGCTGGGCCCGGTCGCGATCGACCAGGTCGAGACGGTCCGCCTGAACGCCCGCGCCGAGGGCCTGCACCTCCAGGTCACCTCGATCGACAAGTTCCCGCGGATGACGGACTACGTCGCCCCCAAGGGCGTGCGCATCGCCGACGCGGACCGGGTCCGCCTGGGCGCGCACCTCGCCGAGGGCACCACCGTCATGCACGAGGGCTTCGTCAACTTCAACGCCGGCACCCTGGGCACCTCCATGGTCGAGGGCCGGATCTCCGCGGGCGTCGTGGTCGGCGACGGCTCCGACATCGGCGGCGGCGCGTCCACCATGGGCACCCTGTCGGGCGGCGGCAAGCAGATCATCTCGATCGGCGAGCGCACCCTGATCGGCGCCGAGGCGGGCATCGGCATCGCCCTGGGCAACGAGTGCGTCGTGGAGGCGGGTCTCTACGTCACCGCCGGCACCCGGGTGACCCTGCCGGACGGCCAGATCGTCAAGGCCCTGGAGCTCTCCGGCGCCGACAACATCCTCTTCCGCCGCAACTCGGTCACCGGCGCCGTCGAGGCCCGCCCGTACAAGGCGGCCTGGGGCGGCCTGAACGAGGTCCTGCACAGCCACAACTGACCTACAGCCGCAACGCGACCGACCCCGGTCCGGTCCTGGTCCTGCCGACGCCCTCCCACCCCGTCGGGGTGGGAGGGCGTCGTGCGTGGTGAGCGCCCTCCCGCCCCGAGCGGGGGAGGGGCATTGCGCACGCGGGGTCCCCGCGGGCCGGGGATCCGGCCGGCGGCGGTCAGCGCAGGGGGATCGTGCGGACCAGCCCGGCGAAGGCCTGCTGCTCCGCCTCGGTCAGTTCCACCGACTCCATCGGATGGACGGAGACGCCGCGCTGGGCGGGGATGACCGAGAGGCCTTCGAAGGCGCCTGGCTCCGGGTGGTGGAAACGGCTGTCCCACAGCATGTGGCCGAGGCCGATCAGCCAGACGGCGGCGGCCACGAGCAGGACGGCGATGCCGATTTCCTGAGCGAGGGAAATGGAGGGGAACACGCGGTCCTCCAAAGGAGTGCTGGAGTGCGGTACAAGATCGGGCGTGGGGACACTCAACACCAGAACCGCCCGAATGGGTAGGGATGTGCTGAGCGTCACGCCAGGGCCAAAGGTCCCTACCTCGGCTCCCGACCGTCCGCACTCCGGGCCCGGTCCCCGGCCCGGACCCCGGTCGGATCAGGTCAGCGGCAGCTTGAAGCCCTCGTGGCTCCGGGCGTAGCCCAGCCGCTCGTAGAACCGGTGCGCGGCGGTGCGCCGCTTGTTGCTGGTGAGCTGCACCAGGCCGCAGCCGTGCGCGCGGGCCCGGTCCGCCGCCAGCTCCATCAGGCGGGCCCCGAGCCCCCCGCCCCGCCGGTCCGCGCGGATCCGTACCGCCTCCACGAGGGCCCGCTCCCGGCCGCCCTGGCCCAGACCCGGAACGTAGGTCAGCTGCAGACAGCCGACGAGCTCCCCGTCCTGCTCCAGGACCAGCATCTCGTTGCGCGGGTCCGCCTCGATCGCGGCGAAGGCCCGCTCGTGGGCCTCGGAGACCGGCTCCGGTGCCGGTGCCGGGGCTCCGGTGGCGGCCGCGGCCGGGTTCTCGTCCTGGGCCAGCAGGGCCAGTACGGCGGGCAGGTCCTGGCGGGTAGCGGTACGGAAGATCATGCCGGGATCATGCCAAAGGGGCCGGGCGGCGGTGCGGCCCGGCCCCTTCGGCGCCGCCGCTACGGGCGGAAGCGCACGACCTGCGGGTCGTGGTCGCTGTTCTGGTTCGCGAACTCCGCGTTGATGTGCACGCTGTCGTAGCTGAACTGCTTGATGCCCGGGCTCGTCAGGATCTGGTCCAGGACCTGCGCGTTGCCCTGGTAGACGTAGGAGTAGCGCTCCGGCTTCGGCAGCGACTTGATCGCCGAGTACAGCGCCCCGCCGTCCTCCAGCGCCTTCGCCGTGTCCGAGAACTCGAAGTCGTTGATGTCGCCGACCACGAGGACCGCGGCCTTCTTCTCCACGGCCAGGAGGTCCTTCACGAAGCCGTTCACGGCCTGCGCCTGCAGCAGCCGCTTGGCCTCGGAGGAGCGCACCGGAGGCTGGTGCGAGGAGGCCAGGCCCTCGTCGCCGCCCTTCGAACCGAAGTGGTTGGCGATCACGAAGACCGTCTTGCCGCGGAAGACGAACTCGCCGGCCAGCGGCTTGCGGCTGTCCGCCCACGCCGGGTTCGCCGGGTCGATGCGGCCGGGGGAGTGCGTCAGGGCGGCCTTGCCCTTCTCCTTGACCACACCGGTCGCCGTCACGGCGTCGCCCGGGGCCCGGTCGGTGAAGGAGACCCGCTCCGGGTTGAAGAGGAACACCTGGCGGATGTTGCCGCCGGGCTCACCGCCGTCCTTCTTGTCCTCCGGGTCCACCGAGCGCCACTGGTACGCCGGGCCGCCCGCGGCCGCGATGGCCGCGGTGAACTTGGCCACGGTGGCACCGGCCGAGACCGTGCCGTCGTTCTTGGCCCCGTTGTCGTCCTGGATCTCCTCCAGGGCGAGGATGTCGGGGGAGGCGAGGTTCTCGACGACGGCCTTCGCCAGGTTGTCGAACTTCTCCTGCGGGTCGGTCGGGTCGAGGTTCTCCACGTTGTACGTGGCCACCGAGAGTTCCTTCTCGGCCTGCGGCTTGGTCTTCTCCGGGGCCAGGGTGCCCGGCTTGACCGTGCCGAGGGTGCGGGCCACCAGGGTGTAGCCGCCGAACTGGTTGAAGTCCAGCGGGCCTTCGGTGCGGCCGGTCAGCTTGTCGCCGACGTTGGCCACCGGGAACGGCTGCTGCGCGAGGGGCGCGAGCTGCTGGATCTGGAGGCGGCCGGTGTTCTGGGAGTCGTACGAACCGTAGAGCGTGCCACCGCGCTTGGTGTTGTTCTCCCAGCCCTTCACCGTCACCCACAGCTCGGCGTACGGGTCGGTGGCGCCGACCACGCGCGAGTTGCCGATCGCGATGTTCATGCCTTCCAGGGACTCGTAGTAGTCCAGGGCGTAGCGCGAGGGCTCCAGGGTCAGGCCGTTGATGCTGCCGGCGGCGGCCGGGTCGCCCTCCGGGGCGTACGCGCAGGGGACCGAGTACTCGTTGACGGCGGTGACCGCGGGCAGCGCGTTGCCGGAGGAGACCACGGCCACGACGGGCTTGGAGATCTGGGTGACCGACTGGTTGCCGGAGGCGACGCCGCCGGGGACGTACTCGCCGACCAGACCGGAGACGGTGACGGCGTCGCCGACCGCGACGGTCGGGACCGAGTTGGTGAAGACGAACACGCCCTCGCTGGTGGCGTCGTCGTCGTCCGTGTCGGGGTCCTGGATCCAGAACCCGCGCGAGCCGTAGGTGCGCACGCCCGTGACGATGCCCGCCACATCGGTGACCTGCTTGCCGACCAGCGGGGACGTGCGGGTGGCGCCCTGGATGTCGTGGATGCGTATCGGATCGGCGGACACGGCGCCTTCGGCCGCGTCGGCGGTGCCCGCGAGCAGGCCGGTGGCCAGCGCGGTGGCGACGAGGGCCGCGACGGCGGCGGAACGGGGATGCGAGGAGCGCATGGGCGGGAACTCCGGTGTGTGGAGGGGGAAGCAGATATCTACGCGCGTCAATTTCCTTCGTGCCCGGCAAAGTTGTCAAGCCCTACAGGGAATACGGAGGTTGACTGTGGGATGAACCAAAGGGGAGGGGCCGCCGGGAGCGCCCGAAATGCGTCTACTCTGGGGCGCCGTACGACCTGTAGACGAACCGCCCGAACCACCCGTACTGATCCACCCGAACCACCCCGTACCCGAACCACCCGTGCCCGCGAGGAGAACCGCCCCATGTCCGCAGACTCGCACCCCACGCTGCCGCCGGTACGGCTGCTCCCCGACGCGGAACTGGCCCGCGACGCCCTGGCCGCCCCGCTGTTCGCCCGCGCCGTGCGCCTGGCCCGCTGGGCCGGACCGGACACCCGCGTGGACACCGGCGGCGAGCTCGTCGCCGCGCAACTGCCCGACGCGGTGGCCCTGCTGGGCCTCGACCCCGCCGACGAGGACTCCGCCGCCCACGCGAGCCAGGCCTGGCGGGTGGCCGTCGACACCGGCCTCGTCGACGTCACCGAACCGGAGGAGGAGGAGGACGGCTCCGCCGCCGGGGAAGCGGACGGGGACGACCGGGAGTTCGGCACCGCCGAGCCCGGCGAGGACCTGGCCCTGGTGACCGGCGGAACCCCGGGCGACGTGCTCGACCTGTGGCTGGCGGCCCTGGACACCGTCCTCGCGGACGCGGCGGTACCGGCCCTGGACGACCTCGTCGACGCCCTCGATGCGGGGGGCGAGATCGACTTCGACCAGCTCGACTGGAACCCGCGCCGCGAGGCCGACTTCCTCGACGGGGTGCTCGCCAACCTCTACCTGCTCGCCGTGGCCGAAGGCGGCACGGCCGACGGCCCGGTACCGCTCCCGGTGCTCGCCGCCTCGATGGTGGTGCCGGACGACATGGGCGACCCCACCGACGCCGTACTGGAACAGGTCTCGGACGCGATGATGCGCCTCGACGACCAGTTCCGGCAGCTGGAGCCGATCGGACTGGTCGAGTTCCGCCCCGTCGACGAGGAGCTGATGGCGGAGGCCGAGGACGAGGAGTTCCTCGCGGGCGCGGGCGCCGCCGACGGCGCCGCCCCCGACGAGGAGGACGTCTCCCGGTACGGGCTGGTCCGCCTGACCCCGCTCGGGCTCTACGGGATCCGGGCGCGCATGCTGGAGGCGGGCGTCGAGGCCCCGGCCGTGGGAGAACTGGCCGACAAGGGCGCGGACGTCCTGCTCGACGTGGTCTCCCACTACTCCGAGGCCGCCGCCCAGGCCGAGATCGAGCAGTGGCTGGCCGGCCGCCCCGTACCCGAAGCCGTCACGGAGCTGCTCGCCGCCGCGCGCGGCGCCGACCCCGGCGGCCCGCTGCGCCGGCTGCGCTGCCAGCAGGCCCTCGCTCCGGCCGGAGCGGAGGCCGAGCAGGCCGTCCGCGCGGTACTGGACGACCACGAACTCGGCGGGCTCGCCCGGGTCTGGCTGGCCGAGCGCGGGGTGGCCGACGTACCGGCGCCGGACCAGGAGATGGTGTTCTGGCTGACGGTCGACACGATCGCGGCGCAGCTCGCGACGGGCGGTGCGGGCGGCGGGGGAGCCGACGGCGGGGAGGGCGCCGAGGCGGAGCTGCCGCTCCTGATCGCATCGCTGACCGACCACCACACCGGGTTCTTCGAGCAGGCCTGGCGCGTGGAGCACCCGGCGACGGCCCAGGTGCTGGAGGCGATGGGGCGGCTGCACCCCGACAGGAAGGCGGCCAAGGAAGCCCGGAAGGCCGCGTTCAAGGCGCGTTCCCGGGGCGTGTGAGGCGCTGGTAACCAGCCGTTCCCGAAAGGGAGTCGGCCAACGGGGACACCGGGCAAGGGGTCGATTCGTTTTCCCGGGTAGTTCAGTCGGCGTTCACGTGCGGGCGGGAGCGTGTGCGCCGACGACCGCACGACAGGCGCACCACCTCCCCACCCCTGGAGACCCGATGCCGCTCAGCCGCAGAGATTTCACCGCCCGCACCGCACTCGCGGGTGCCGGAGTCGCGCTCACCGGAACGGTCGGCGCACTCGCCACCGCCCCCGGGGCCCTCGCCGCGGACGACGGCGCACTGCAGGACGCCGGCCCGGACCGGGCTCAGGGCCACGGGCACGGCCACGGCCGCGGTCCCGGCTACGGCCCGCTCGTGCCCGACCCGGCCGGCATCCTGGCCCTGCCCGCCGGATTCACCTACCGCGTGATCACCCACAGCGGGGTCACCTCGCTCGACTCGGGCGAGAGCACCCCCTCCAACCACGACGGCACCGCCGCCTTCGAGGGCCACCGGGGCGTCACCCTCCTCGTCAACAACCACGAGCTGAAGGGCCCCCGCTCGGGCTGGACGCACCCCGTCCCGCTCACCGAGGGCCTCGTCTACGACCCGGGCGCGGCCGGCGGCTGCACGGTCGTCGAGGTCCGGCGCGGCGGCGAGGTCGCCGAGTGGGTGGGCATCGCCGGTACGTCGACCAACTGCGCGGGCGGCTCCACCCCCTGGAACACCTGGCTGACCTGCGAGGAGAACGAGGACCTCGCCGGGAAGAACGGGATGACGAAGGACCACGGCTACGTCTTCGAGGTGGACCCGCACGACCGCCGGGCCAACCGCGACCCGAAGCCGGTCAAGGCCTTCGGCCGGTACGCCCACGAGGCCGTCGTCATCGACCCGCGGCAGGGCCACGCCTACCTCACCGAGGACGCCTCCGGCCCCAACGGGCTGCTCTACCGCTGGACCCCGCCGAGCGGCTTCCGCCACGGGCGCGGCAAGCTCCGTACGCTCGCCGCCGACGCCGGTGTGCTGGCGGCCGCCAAGTGCTTCGACAGCGCGGGGCTGTTCGTCGACGACCTCTCGCGCGCGACGAAGATCGGCACCACCTACGGGGTGGACTGGGTGCCGGTCCCGGACCGCGACGCGCGGACCGTGGCGGTGCGCAAGCAGTTCGGCGCGTCGGCCGTGACCCGCGCGCGCAAGCTGGAGGGCATGTGGTGGGCCGACGGCGGGGCGTACTTCGTCTCCTCCTACGCCCGTGAGGAGAGCCCGGGCGCGGCCCACGACGGCCAGGTGTGGTTCTACGACCCCAAGCGGCGCACGGTGCGGCTGCAGGTCCTGCTCGGGGTGAACGCCGACCCGTCGGTGGACGGCGGGTACGACGGCCCGGACAACATCACCGTCTCCCCGTACGGCGGTCTGATCATCGCCGAGGACGGCTCGGGGCTCCAGCACCTCTTCGGCGCGACCGAGTCGGGGCGCACCTACCCGCTGGCCCGCAACGAGATGAACATGGGGACGGCCGAGGAGCCGGAGTACTCGGAGTTCACGGGGGTCTGCTTCTCCCCGGACGGGCGGACGCTCTTCGCCAACATCCAGGACCCGGGCATCATGCTGGCCGTCACGGGACCGTGGCGGCGCGGGCGCTGATCCGGGCGCTGATCCGGGAGCGGCGGACATGAGAAGAGCCGCCGGGTCTTCGGGCCCGGCGGCTCTTCTCGTCGTCTCGCTCTGTGCGTCTCTTCGTCTGTGCGTCTGTTCGTTTACTGAGATTCGGCGCGGCTGGCCGCGGCCCACTCTTCGAGGAGGAACTCGTACGCCTCGGAGGGCCACTCGCCGTCCACCCGGCTCTCGACGAGCTGCCGGATCGCCTCGTTCGCCTCGGCGGCGGACGGGCGCGCGGGGCCCGCGGGCTGGAGTGTCTGGTGCATGGTTCCAAGGCTACGGGCGGGCACTGACAGCCACCTCCGTATTAAGGGTGGAACAGATCACCCGGGGAGGGCGTCCGTTGCTCCATGTGCCCGCTCACCTGCTCAGAGTGCCTGTGCGGCCGGCTTCACCATGCCCCGCACTGTGCGCGACTTCACAAACTCGCCCATGGCCGTCATCTCCCATTCGCCCGAAAACTGCTTGATGAGCTTGGCCATCATCACGCCGGTCTGCGGCTCGGCGCTGGTGAGGTCGAAGCGGACCAGCTCCTCGTTGGTCGCGGCGTCGATGAGGCGGCAGTAGGCCTTGGCCACCTCGGTGAACTTCTGGCCGGAGAAGGAGTTGACCGTGAAGACGAGGCCCGTCGCGTCCGCGGGCAGCCGGCCGAGGTCCACGACGATCACCTCGTCGTCACCCGCGCCCTCGCCGGTGAGGTTGTCACCGGAGTGCTTGACGGAGCCGCCCAGGATGGACAGCTTGCCGAAGTAGCAGCTGTCGATGTGGTTGCGCTGCGGGCCGTACGCGATGACCGAGGCGTCCAGGTCGATGTCCCGGCCGCGGAACGCGGGCTCCCAGCCGAGGCCCATCTTGACCTGGGAGAGCAGCGGGCGGCCGCCCTTGACCAGGGAGACGGTCTGGTTCTTCTGGAGGCTGACCCGGCCCTTGTCGAGGTTGATCTTCCCGGCGCCGGGGGCAGCGGCGGCAGCGGCGGCGGGAGCCGCGACCGGCGCGGGGGCGACCGGCGCGGGTGCCGGGGCCGTCCCGGGTGCGCCGCTGGTGAGCCACGGGGAGGCCGCGTACGTGGGCGGCGCCGCGGGGGGAGCCGGGGGCGCGGGCGGTGCGGGCGGGGCTACCGGGGCCGGGGCGGCGGCCGCCGGAGCCGGCTCGTCCTCCACCGAGACCCCGAAGTCGGTCGCGATGCCGGCGAGGCCGTTCGCGTACCCCTGGCCGACCGCGCGCACCTTCCACACGCCGCCGCGCTGGTAGACCTCGACGACCACCAGGGCGGTCTCCGTGCCGAGCCGCGGCGGGGTGAAGGTGGAGATCACCGCTCCGCCGCCGGCGTCCCGCACGGTGGCGGTGGGCTCGATGCCCTGGAAGGACTGGCCCGCGGCGTCCGGGCTGGCGGTGATGACGATCCGCTCGATGCCGGGCGGAACCGAGCCGGTGTCCACGGTGATCGAGTCCGGTGCCGTGCCGCCGCCCGAGCGGTAGGTGACGCCGGGGCCGGACGGCTGGTTGAAGAAGATGAAATCGGCGTCGGAACGCACCTTGCCGTCGGCGGCGAGGAGCAGCGCGGACACGTCGAGCCGCACCGGGGCAGCCACGTCCACCGTCACGCGGACGGCATTGAGCGGCAGGTTGGAACCAGGGGTCATAGCGGTCATGCCGGGAGAACGACCGAGGTGGCTTTGCCGTTCCCTTACTTTCACCCGGTTTCCCGGTTCTTCACCCGTGTCCCACCCGTGCCTCAGACCCGGCCCCGGTTGCGGGGGTGGTTCCTGGCGGTCCGCTCGTTGCCGAACTTGTAGGAGCCGGTCCAGCGCGCCATGACGAGCTGGGCGTCACCGGCTTCGACCTCGGCCAGGAACGCGGCGGCCCGCCCGCCCCGGAGGGTGGCCGCGGACCGGCCCTGATGGGTGATGACGACGCTCTGGTCGCCGCGCTGTTCGTACGAGAATCCGTGGGGTTTCGGCATGGGCCGAGGGTGCCGTCCCCGGGCGGCGGCCTGCAACGCAATTCCGCACCTCGCCTCGCGATGCGGTGTCAGTCCCGCCGAGTAAGGTCACTTTTGCGGTGATTTCATGCGCTATGGAAGAGCTATGGAAGAGGTTTGCTCATGCCTGCTGGTGCAGCTCTTACGGCCGAATCGATCGGCCCGGTGGACGTCGCCGTGGTCACCTTCGACGGCAATCGGTTCAACGGCGATGTGGCCCCGGCCCTGCGCGAGCTCCAGGAGAGCGGAGTGGTCCGCATCCTCGACCTCACGTTCGTCCGCAAGGAGCGGGACGGCGCGGTGTCCGTGGTCGAGCTCGAGGACTCCGAGGTGGCCGATCAGTTCGAGCGGGTCCTCGGCGAGGAGTTCGACCTGCTGAGCGACGAGGACCTGGAGACCGTGGCGCAGGGCCTGGAACCGGAGTCCTCCGCGCTCGTCGTGGTGTGGGAGAACGCCTGGGCCACGCGCCTGGCCTCGGCGGTACGGGAGTCCGACGGGCGGGTGCTCTTCATGGAACGCGTTCCGCGGGACGGCGTCGAACGAGCCGTCGCCGCACTGACCGAGAACTGACCGAGCGAGAACTGAGCGACCGAGAACTGACCGACCGAGAACTGAGGTGAGGAGAGTCATGCGTCGACGCATGGGGCGCCCGGGTCTGCTGGGCGCGATGGCCCGTACCGCGGTGGTGGCGGGTACGGCCACCGCCGTGTCCGGCCGGATGCAGCGGGGACAGGCCGAGCGCAGCGCTCAGCAGCAGGCCGCGGCGGACGCCGAGCAGCAGGCCCTCGTCAACCAGGCGGCGGCCCAGGCGGCCGCCCAGCAGCAGGCGCAGCAGCAGGCCTGGCAGCAGTCGCAGCAGGCCCAGCAGCCGGCCGCCGCGCCGGTTCCCGCGGTCGACCGGGTCGGCCAGCTCACCGCGCTGGCCGAGCTGAAGGCCCAGGGGCTGCTCACCGACGAGGAGTTCGCGGCGGAGAAGGCCCGGGTGCTGAGCGCCTGACCCCGCCGCGTTCCCGTTCCGGCAGCGCTCAGCCTCCCGTGACCCGTCGCGGGAGGTTCAGCGGGTTCGCCTCGCGGAGTTCCGCCGGGAGCAGGGCGTCCGGCACCGACTGGTAGGCCACCGGGCGCAGCCAGCGCTCGATCGCCGTGCCGCCGACCGAGGTGGAGTGGGAGGTCGCCGCCGGGTAGGGGCCCCCGTGGTGCTGGGCCGGGGCCACCGCCACACCGGTCGGCCAGCCGTTCACCACGACCCGGCCCGCCAGCGTGGTGACCTGGGAGATCAGCTCCGCCGCCGGACCCGGGCCGCCGTCCGCCTCGGCGGCCGACAGCTGGAGGGTCGCGGTGAGGTTGCCGGGGAGCCGCCCGAGCAGGGCGGCGGCCTCGTCCTGGCCGGCGTACCGGGCCAGCACCGTGACCGGGCCGAAGCACTCCTCCAGGAGCACCTCGTAGGGCCCGCCCTCCAGCAGGGTCCGCACCGGCACGCTCAGGTAGCCCGCGCCGACGGTGTGCTCGCCGCCGGAGCCGGGGGTGACGGGCGCTTCGACCCCGGGCAGCGCGGCGCGTTCGCGGACCCCGGCGACGAAGTTCTCCCGCATCCGGTGGTCGAGGAGCACCCCCGGCTCGGTCTCGCCGAGGGCCTTGGTCAGCGCGCCCGCGAGCCGGTCCCCGTCCGCACCCTCGGGTACGAGGACCAGGCCCGGCTTGACGCAGAACTGGCCGACGCCGAGCGTGACCGAGCCGGCCAGTCCGCCGCCGATCTCCTCGGCGCGTTCCGCGGCGGCCGCCGGGGTGACCACGACCGGGTTCAGGGAGCCCAGTTCCCCGTGGAAGGGGATCGGTACGGGCCGTGCGGCGGCCGCGTCGAACAGGGCCCGCCCGCCCTTGATGGAGCCGGTGAACCCGGCGGCGCCGACCAGCGGGTGCCGGATCAGCTCCAGGCCCGCGTCGAACCCGTGGACCACGGCCACGACCTCGGCCGGCAGCCCGGCCGCGACGGCGGCCCGGCGCAGCAGCGAGGCGCACAGCTCGGAGGTGGCCGGGTGGTCGGGGTGCGCCTTGACCACGACGGGGCAGCCCGCGGCCAGCGCACTGGCGGTGTCGCCGCCGGGCACGGAGAAGGCGAGGGGGAAATTGGAGGCGGCGTAGACCGCGACCACGCCCAGCGGCACCTTGTAACGGCGCAGCTCGGGGCGGGGCGGGGCGGTGGTGGGATCGGCGCGGTCGATGCGGATGTCGAGGTACGAGCCCTCGTCCACGGCGTCGGCGAAGGCGCGGAACTGGCCCGTGGTGCGGGCGAGCTCGCCGGTGAGCCGGCCGGGCCCGAGCGCCGTCTCGGCGTCGGCGGCCTCGATGACGTGGGAGGCCGCCTCGTCGAGCAGATCGGCGGCGGTGCGCAGGAAGGCGGCGCGCCTCCCGGCGTCGGCCAGCGAGCCGCGGGCGGCGTGGGCCGCACGCACGGCTTCGTCCACCTCCCGGGATGTGGCCTCCACCGCAACCTGCTCGCGGTGCTTCCCGGTGCGGGGGTCCACACTCCAGACTGGTGTTGCTGCCATGGCGAACTGCCTCCTGGATCTACGCTGACCCGCGCGGATGCGTTCAGTATTGTGAACGCTGTTCCGTTGGATGAATGATCACATCCACCGTGGACTCTATTTCCGTGTCTTCCGGGTTGACAAGAGACAGCAAGAGACAGAGGGGCACGAAGGCGGATGACCACCACAGCCGAGCCGGGGGGCTCGGGAGCACCGGCGGCCGTCAAGTCGGCGGTACGCACGGTCCAGTTGCTGGAACACTTCGCTTCCCGGCCGGGGCTGCACAGCCTGGCCGACATCCAGAGCGACCTCTCCCTGCCCAAATCCAGCCTCTACATGCTGCTGCGCACCCTGGTGAACCTGGGCTGGGTGGAGACGGACGCGACGGGCACGCGCTACGGCATCGGCGTACGGGCCCTGCTCGTCGGCAGCTCGTACATCGACGGGGACGAGGTGGTCGCGGCCGCGCGGCCCACGCTGGACCGGCTCTCCGACGACACGACGGAGACGATCCACCTGGCCCGCCTGGACGGGACGAGCGTGGTCTACCTGGCCACCCGGCAGTCCCAGCACTACCTGCGGCCCTTCACCCGCGTCGGGCGGCGGCTGCCGGTGCACTCGACGGCGCTCGGGAAGGCGCTGCTCGCCACGCACACGGACGAAGAGGTGCGCGCACTGCTGCCGCGGCGGCTCGAAGCCGTCACCGAGCACACCATCACCGACCGGGACCGGCTCATCGAGGACCTGGCACTGGTACGGGAGCAGGGGTACGCGGTGGACCGGGAGGAGAACACCCTCGGACTGCGCTGCTTCGGCGTGGCGGTGCCGTACCGGACGCCGGCGCGGGACGCGGTGAGCTGTTCGGTGCCGGTGGCGCGGCTGACGCCGGGGCACGAACGGGGCATCAAGGCGGCGCTGTTCGCGGCGCGCGACCGGCTGTCGGTGGTGACGCGGCGGATGTAGCGGGCGGGGCGCGCCGCGTCGGGCGGCGGTGCGGGCGGCGTTGTGGAGGGCAGGGTTCCTCCCCCGGGCGGGGGAGGCGGTTCCCCTTCAAGGGGGAGGTGGCGGGGGCGCGGACGCGGGACCGTTGAGCCATGACCACACGAGCCGTTCACACGTCGCGACCGACCGGGGCAGCGCAGCCGTCGGCCGTCCGGCCGGGGGCCGGGCGCAGGTTCCTTCGAGCGGCGGCCATCGCCGCCACCGTCCCCTACCTGACGCTGAAGACCGCCTGGCTGGCCGGGAGCCACCTCGGGATACCGGACGGCAGCGTGCTCCTGGAGCCGGGCAGCCCGTTCTTCACCGTGCTCAACGGCCTGTCGCTGGTCATGGACTCCAGCGTGGTCCTGCTGGTCCTGGTGCTCACCCGGCCCTGGGGGCTGCGCGTGCCGGCCTGGCTGCTGGTCCTTCCCGTCTTCATCGCCACCGGACTGCTCACGCCGATCGTCCTCGGCTTCCCCGGCCAACTCCTCCTGCGCGTCGGGGGACTGGGGCCGGACGAGACCGCGCAGGCGGCCCAGCCGCCGTTCCTCGATCCCTGGGTATTCAACGTGGTCTACCCGGGCTTCATCATCCAAGCCATAGCCCTGACCGGGCTGTTCGTGCCCTATGCGCGAGAGCGCTGGGGCCGGTCCTGGCAGGGCGTCCTCGGGGCGCGGCTCCCGTCACCCACGGGGGTGGTGGCGGGAGCCGCGGCGGCGGTGGCCGCGGTGGTGGCGGCGATGCACCTGTACTGGGCCTTCGGCGGCACGGCCGGACACAATGCGGACCAGATCGCGCAGTACTCCTCCGATGCGGGAGCGGTGTCCTTCGTCCACGCGCTGTGTGCGCTGACGGCCGCGGCGGGGGCGGTGCTGCTCGCCAGGGGCGGGGAGCGGCGGGCGTGGTGGCCGCTGGTCATAGCGTGGACCGGGTCGGCGGCGACCCTGTGCTGGGGCATGTGGATGATGACCGCCGTGCTGGGCGGTGACCCCGGCCCGGGTGAACGGCCCACCACCGCGACCCAGTTGATCTACGCTGGCCAGATGATCGTCGGACTCCTTGCGGTCAGTGTCACGGCGCGGTTCCTGGCCCGGCGCCGAACTGCCTGAAGGAGACGGCGTGGAGAGGCTGCTGGGGGCGCGGGCCCGGCTGCGCTGGGTGCACCAGATACTCGGCGGGGCCCTGCTGATGCCGTACTTCCTGCTCACGCAGGTGGCGGTCGGTGGCGCCGTGGGCGGGGTCAACGCGCTCAACTCCCTGCCGCTCAGCCTCGCGGCCTACGCCGTCGCCCTGCCGCTCATCGCCGCGACCGGGCTGTCCGGACTGGTCCGGCCGATGTCCGTGGCCGCCGCGCGGGCCCTGTGCGGGGTGCCGGGGGAGCGGTTCGCGGAGGGGCCCGCCCGGAGCTGGGCGGCCCGGGGACGGGCCTCGGCCTGGTGGACCCTGCACCTGGGGGTCGGAGCCCTGGTCAGCGGGGTGAGCCTGGCCCTGCCGCCCATGGCGGTGGTGCTGATCGCCCTGCCGTTCGTGAGCGCGCTGCGGGAGGTGCCCGTCACGCTCGGCTGGTTCGACTCCCGGGCCCAGCCCTACGTGGCCCCCCTGGCCGGGATCGCGGTGCTGGCCGGGGTCGTCCTGTTCGCCGCCGGGGCGGGGGCCCTGCTGGCCCGGCTGGCGCCCGTGCTGCTCGGGCCGACGGCGGCGGACCGGCTGGCGGCCGCCGAGGAGCGCGCCGCCGACCTGGCGGTCCGCAACCGGCTGGCGCGGGAGCTGCACGACGCCGTCGGGCACGCGCTGAGCGCGGTCACCCTCCAGGCGAGCGCCGCCCGGCGGGTGCTCGACACCGACCCCGGCTTCGTCCGGGAGGCGCTGGCCGCGATCGAGGACACCACCCGGCGCACGGTGGGGGAGCTGGACGCCGTCCTCGGCCTGCTGCGCGAGGGCGACGGAGCGGGCGCCGGGGGCGGCGGACTGCCCGCCGCTCCGACGCTCGCCGCCGACCTCGACGGGCTGCTGGCCCGCAGCCGGGCCTCCGGGACTCCGATCACCGCCCGCCAGGACCCGGGACCGGCCGGCGACTGGGGGCGGCTCCCGGAGATCGCCTCCCGCGAGGCGTACCGGATCGTGCAGGAGGGGCTGAGCAACGCCCTGCGGCACGGGACGGGGCCGGTCGATCTGCGGATCTCCGTACGGGTGGGCGGAGGGGGGTGGGGGGATGCCGGTGGGTGGGGGAAGCCCGGTGGGTCGGGGGAGCCAGCCGGGTCGGGGGAGCCCCGTGGATATGAGGAGCCCCGTGGGCATGAGGAACTGGAGATCATCATGACGAACGATCCGGCGGGCCCGGGCCCGGCGCCGGCACCGGCCGTTGCGGGGGCCCGCACCACCGGGGGCCGGGGGCTGCAGGGCGCCGCCGAGCGGGCCGCGCTGCTGGGCGGGCAGGTCGAGGCCGGGCCGCACGAGGGTCGGTGGCGGCTGCGGGCCGTCCTCCCGCTCGGCGGGGACGCCCGATCCGGCGAGCGCTCCCGATGAGGCCGACGGCGGAGCGGGCCGGCCCGGCGGACCCGGATACGGCTCTGCCCGCGCCCGCGCCCGTGGTGACGGCAGGGCCGGGCCGGCCGCCGCTGCGGCTGGTGGTGGCCGACGACGAGCGGCTGGTCCGTACCGCCCTGCGGGTCATCCTCGACGCCGAACCCGACCTGGAGGTCGTGGGGGAGGCGGCCACCGGGGCCGAGGCCGTGGCCGTGGTGCGGGCGCTGGCCCCGGACGTGGTGCTGATGGACGTGCGGATGCCGGAGATCGACGGCATCCGGGCCACCGAGCGGATCCTCGCCACCATGGCCGAGCCGCCCCGGATCGTGGTGGTCACCACCTTCGAGAACGACGCCTACGTGTACGACGCGCTGCGCGCGGGAGCCGCCGGGTTCCTCCTCAAGCGGGCCGACCCCGACGAGCTGACCGCCGCGGTCCGGCTCGTGGCCCGCGGGGACTCGCTGCTCTTTCCGGCGGCCGTCCGCTCCCTGGCCGCGGCCCACATCCCGTCCAGGGGCGGCCCGGCCGCCGCCCCCTGGGTGGCCAGGCTCACGGACCGGGAGGCCGACGTCCTGCGGCTGATGGCCGCCGGGCTCTCCCACCACGAGGTGAGCGAGCGGCTCGGAGTCGGCCCGCAGACGGTCAAGACGCACGTGGCCGCGGTGCTGGCGAAGACCGGCTCCCGGGACCGGACCCAGGCGGTCATCGCGGCGTACGAGGGAGGCTTCCTCATGAAGAAAGGCTGAGAACTCCGCCACAATCGGGGCAGAGCGGAACGCCCGGGGCGGTTGGGGCGTCCTTCTGGGGGATGAACAAGACGATCAGGCGTGCGTCGGTCTTCTGTCTGCTTCTGGTGCTGGCCCTTTTGGTGCGGGTCACCTGGGTGCAGGCATACCAAGGCCAGGCCCTCGCAGACGACAAGAACAACCGGCGCAACCTCATCGGGAAGTACGAGAACCCGCTGGGGAACATCATCGTGGGCGGGGAGGCGATCACCGGTTCCACGGACACGGGAGGCAAGGACTTCCGGTACAAGCGGACCTACACCGACGGACCTCTGTACGCCCCGATCACCGGCTACAGCTCCCAGGCCTTCGGGTGGAGCATGCTGGAGGGCGTCTACAAGGACATCCTCAACGGCACCGACAACCGGCTCAAGAGCGTCATGGACACGCTCACCAACAAGCGGGCAGCCCCCGGAAACGTCCTGACCACGATCGACAAGGACGTCCAGAAGGCGGGCTGGGACGCGCTCCAGGGCAAGCAGGGCTCGGCCGTGGCCCTCGACCCGGCGACGGGCGAGATCCTGGCCGTCGTGAACAACCCGTCCTACGACCCGGGCACCATCGCGGGCGCGGGCGAAGCGGACCAGAAGGCGTGGAACGAGCTCAACGCCGACAACGGCAAGGCCATGGAGAACACGGCGCTGCGCAAGCCGCAGGCGCCCGGCTCCACCTTCAAGCTGGTCACCCTCGCGGCGGCCATCGAGAACGGCCTGGTCACGAACGTGGACACGCCCACCTCGGTCCCCGGCGACTACACGATCCCCGGTACGCGGACCAAGCTGCGCAGCGAGGTTCCCGACGCCATGTGCAACAACGTGTCCCCCCGGACCGCGCTGAAGCTGTCCTGCAACAACGTCTTCGCGGAGTTCGCCCACAAGCTGGGCCAGGACAAGATGCGCGCGATGGCCGAGAAGCTCGGCTTCAACGTGAGGTACGAGCTCCCCGTCTACACCGACCCCGCGAGCAAGTACCCGAAGAAGACGATGTCGGTCGACCAGGTCGCGCAGACGGGTATCGGTCAGTTCGACGTCCAGGCCACGCCGCTCCAGATGGCGATGGTGAGTGCCGCGATCGAGAACGGCGGCAAGCTCGTCACCCCGCACGAGGTCTCCGAGGTCACCGACTCCAACGGCAACGTGCTGCAGAGCTTCAAGGACCCGAAGTCCACGCAGGTGATGAGCGGGAAGACCGCCTCGATGCTCCAGGACGTCATGAAGACGGTCGCCACCGAGGGCGGCGGCAAGAACGTCCAGATCCCGGGCGTGGAGTCGGGCGCCAAGACCGGTACCGCCCAGCGCGGCGTGGACAACAGCCTCCCGCCGCTCGCCTGGTACACCACGTACGGCAAGGCCGGTGGCAAGCAGATCGCCGTCGCCGTGGTGATCGTAGGGTCGGACACCGACCGCTCCGAGATCGCCGGCGGCAAGCTGGCCGCGCCGGTGGCGCAGAAGATGATGCAGGCCTGGCTGAAGTAGTGACCGCCGGGAACCGACACGGTTCCCGGCGCGTTCTCCTTCCCATGATCCGGACCGCGCAGCCCGAAGACCTCGACGCCATCGCAGCCCTCCACACCCGGGCCCGGGCCACCTACTACCGGGGCCGGATACCGGCGGAGGCCTACGGCGGCGCCGCCGAACTGGCGCGCACCCGCGAGGGCTGGTCCCGGGCGGTGGCCCGGGCCGAGGCCGACGGCGGGGTGCTCTGCGCGGAGAGCGGCGGGGAGCTCACCGGGGTGGCGGCCTTCCGCACCGCCGACGGGGAGACCACCCTCACCCAGCTGCACGTGGACCCCGTGCACTGGCGCCGCGGCACCGGGGCGGCCCTGCACGCCGCCTGCCTCGACGCCTGGCGCCGCGCGGGCGTCCGCAGGGTCCGCCTGGAGGTCTACGAGCACAACCTCCGCGCCCAGGCCTTCTACGCCACCCACGGCTGGCTCCCGGACCCCGCCGGAGCCCGGCTCGCGGGCTCCCACCGCATCCTGTGGCTCACGGTGGGGGACCCGTCCGGGAGCGGCCCGTCCGGGGAATGAGATGCCGGGCCGGATGGTTGAACACGGAACAGTTGATTCCGTGGAGGGAAGAAGGAACATGCGCGTCGAGATCTGGAGCGACATCGCCTGCCCGTGGTGCTACATCGGCAAGGCCCGGTTCGCCAAGGGGCTGGCCGGCTTCGCACACCGCGATGAGGTCGAGGTGGTCCACCGCTCCTTCGAGCTCGACCCGAACGGCCCCAAGGGCCAGGTGGCGCCCGTCCTGGACATGCTGGCCAAGAAGTACGGCCGCACTCTCGAAGAGGCCCGCGGCATGGAGGAGCACGTCGCCGAGAGCGCCCGCGCCGAGGGGCTGACGTACCGCACCGAGGGCCGTGACCACGGCAACACCTTCGACATCCACCGCCTGCTGCACATGGCCGCCGACCGCGGCCGCCAGGAGGAGCTGCTCGACCTCGTCTACCGCGCCAACTTCGGCGAGGAGCGCTCCGTCTTCGATCCCGAGGTGCTGGTCGCGCTCGCGGTCGAGGCCGGACTGGACGAGTGGGAGGCCCGGTCGGTGCTGCGCGACGAGACCGCGTACGCCTCCGCGGTGCGGGCCGACGAGCGCGAAGCGGCCGAACTGGGCGCGAACGCCGTACCGTTCTTCGTGCTCGACCGCCGCTTCGGGATCTCCGGCGGGCAGCCCGCCGAGGTGTTCGCGCAGGCGCTGGAGCAGGCCTGGGCCGGCCGCGAGGTCCTCGCGCCCGCCGCCCCCGAGGGCGAGGCGTGCGAGCCCGACGGAGCGTGCGCGGTGCCGCAGCCGTAAGGCGCGCGCATAAGTAATTCTTTGGTGTGGTGCGTGAAATCAGGTAATGGACTTTGGGATGGTCCTGGCGCAGAGTGAAGGTCATGGACCTATCTGTGCCCGAGGCCGTCCGCGGCGAGTTCGCCCACTCCACCACCTATCTCAACACCGCCACCTGCGGGATCCTCCCGCGAGCCGCCGTCGCCGAGGTGCGGCGGCTCGCGGAGGCGGCCGGGGCCGGACTCCCGGAAGGCTTCGGCGACTTCGGCCGCGTCGAACGGGTGCGGGAGTCCTTCGCCCGCCTCGTCGGAGTCCCCGCGGACCGGGTGGCCGTCGGCTCGGCCGTCTCCACCCATGTCGGCCTGATCTCCGCCTCCCTCCCGGCCGGATCCGAAGTCCTTTGCCCGGAGGGCGAGTTCGCCTCCGACATCAATCCCTTCGTGGTGCGCGACGATCTCAAGGTCCGCTTCGCCCCGCTGGAGTCCCTCGCCGAGGCCGTCGGCCCGGACACCGCACTGGTCGCGCTGAGCGCCGTACAGTCCGCCGACGGGCGTGCGGCGGACCTGGCGGCCGTGCGCGCCGCCACCACCGCGCACGGGGCGCGGATGCTGGTCGACGCCTCGCAGGCGGCGGGCTGGCTGCCCTTCGACGCGAGCCCCTACGACTACACGGTCACCGCCGGGTACAAGTGGCTGCTGGCCTCGCGCGGGGTCTCCTACCTCACGGTCTCGGAGGAGGCCCAGGACTCTGTGACCCCGCTGCACGCCGGCTGGGTGGCGCTCGCCGACATGTGGGACGCCATCTACGGCCCGCTGCGGGAACTGGCCCACGGGGCGCGGCGCTTCGACGAGTCCCCGGCCTTCCTGGCCTACCACGCGGCCGAGCCCTCGCTGGCCCTGCTGGAGCGGGTCGGCATCGACGCCGTCCACGCCCACGACACCGCCCTGGCCGCCCGTTACCGCGCCGGCCTCGCACGCCTGGGCCACGAGCCCGTCGCGGGCGGATCCCCGATCGTCTCGGTGCCGGGCCTGGCCCACCATCAGGGTGCCCTGCTCGCCGCGGGCATCCCCACGGCCGCCCGCGCGGGGAGCCTGCGGGCCTCCTTCCACCTCTACACCACCGAGGCGGACGTGGACCGGCTGCTGAACTTCCTGGAGGGCTGACCCGGGCCCGGCTGATCCCGGACGGCCGGGCCGGGGCTCCTGATCCGGCCGCCCGGCCGCCCCGCTGCCCCGCCGGCTCAGCCGGCTCAGGCGGAGGGCAGGGCCGCCGACCAGGCCGAGCCCGCCGCCGCGAGGGCCCCGGCCGGGTCCACCGACAGGGCCCCGGCCAGGGCCGTCAGGCTGGAGGTGACGGTGTCCAGGGAGGCCGCCGTGCCGTAGTGGTTGACCCGGACCATCTCCCGGGCCAGCGCACCGCCGCCCGCCGCGAGGGGGACCGCCGGATCCGCCGCGAGGGCCTTCGCCACCACCACGGAGGCGTCCGGCACCCGCAGGGTGGTGGCCACCGGGGCCGCCGCCGCGTCCAGGCCGACGTACGGGGCGATGCCCAGCACCACCGCGCCCGCCCGGGTCGCCGCCGCGGCGGCCGCGTGCCGGGCCGTCACCGCCGGCAGGCCCTCGGCCGCGATGCGGTCGAGGCAGGCCTTCAGTGCCAGCATCTCCAGCTGCGCCGGCGCGTGCGGCAGCGCCGTGCGCCCCGCGTCGATCCAGCGTTCCTTCCAGTCCAGCAGGGAGAGGTACGAGCGGCGCGGCGCCGAGGGGTTCTCCGCGAAGCGGGCCCACGCGCGGTCCGAGACCGACACCGCCGAGACCCCCGCCGGACCGCCCATCGCCTTCTGGGCGCCGATCACGCACAGGTCCACGCCCCACGCGTCCGGCAGCAGCGGCTCCGCGCCCACCGAGGCCACCGCGTCCAGCATGAACAGCGCCCCGTGGGCCCGTACGGCCTCGCCGATCTCCGCCACCGGGTTGGTGTTCCCGGTGGCCGCCTCCGCGTGGACCAGGGAGACGAAGTCGATCTCCGGGTGCTCCGACAGGGCCCGGTCCACCTGGGCGGCGGACACGGCGGTGTCGAAGGGGACCTCCAGGTCCACGACGTGCGCCCCGCAGTCGCGCAGCCAGTTGCCGAAGGTGGTTCCGTAGGGGCCGGTCACCACGTTCAGTGCGGTCGAACCGGGCCGTGCGCCCGAGCGGATGCACCCCTCCAGCGGAAGCAGCGCCTCGCCCTGGGTGATCACCACGTCGGCCCGGGTCCCGAGCAGCTCCGCGACCCCCCGCTCGATCGACGCGAACCGCGCGGCGGTCAGGGGCGGAAGGTCCAGGAGGGGGTGGTTCACGGCGCCGCTCTCTTCGTTCGCTCGGATCGGGGTCGTTCGTCCGGATACGTCCGGACCGACCTGGAGAGCCTACCGAGCCCGCACATAGAGTGCCGCCATGAGCGACGAGGTCAACGACGAGGTCAACGGAGACAGCGCACAGCCGGGTCTGCTGCACGTCAAGGGGCGGGTGCTGGTCGGGCCCGAGGAGGTCCGCGACGAGCTCTGGGTGATCGGCGGCCGGATCTCCTACGAGCGCCCGCGCGGCGCCGGGGAGGCCACCGAGGTCACCGGGTGGGTGCTGCCCGGGCTGGTCGACGCGCACTGTCACGTGGGGCTCGACGCCCACGGCCCGGTGGACGCGGACACCGCCGAACGGCAGGCCCTGACCGACAGGGACGCCGGCACCCTCCTCATCCGCGATGCCGGATCCCCCTCCGACACCCGCTGGATCGACGCCCGCGAGGACCTGCCGAAGATCATCCGGGCGGGCCGGCACATCGCCCGCACCCGCCGCTACATCCGCAACTTCGCCCACGAGATCGAACCCGCCGACCTCGTCGCGTACGTGGGCCGCGAGGCGGAGCGCGGCGACGGCTGGGTCAAGCTGGTCGGGGACTGGATCGACCGGGAGGCCGGGGACCTGGCCGCCTGCTGGCCGCGCGCCGAGGTCGAGGCGGCCATCGCCGAGGCGCACCGCCTCGGGGCGCGCGTCACCGCGCACTGCTTCGCCGAGGACTCCCTGCGGGACCTGGTCGAGGCCGGCATCGACTGCATCGAGCACGCCACGGGGCTCACCGAGGACACCATCCCGCTGTTCGCGGAGCACGGGGTGGCCATCGTGCCGACCCTCGTGAACATCGCGACCTTCCCGAAGATGGCCGCGGGCGGCGAGGCCAAGTTCCCGCGCTGGTCGGCGCACATGCGCCGGCTGCACGAGCGCCGCTACGACACCGTCCGCGCCGCCTACGACGCGGGCATCGGGGTCTACGTCGGCACGGACGCGGGGGGTTCCCTCCCGCACGGCCTGGTCGCGGCCGAGGTCGGCGAGCTCGTCAAGGCCGGGATCCCGTCGCTGCAAGCCCTCTCGGCGACGGCCTGGGGCGCGCGCGAGTGGCTCGGCAGGCCCGGCCTGACCGAGGGCGCACCGGCCGACCTCGTGGTCTACGGGACCGATCCGCGGGCCGACGTACGGGCGCTGGCGGCGCCGCTGCGGGTGGTGGTGAACGGGAGGGCGGTGGCCTGAGGTCCGCAGCCCCGCAGCTGTTGGCCGGGTAGCCGTGCGGGAGTTGACGGGGCGTGACGTCGGTGGCCGCACCGTCGTTGTGTACGCCCGGTGCGGGTCCTGATGGCCGAGATTCCCGGGATGGGAGGGAACTCCCGTTCCGGATGAGGCGTATGCATTCGAACCTATGCCTGGAAACCACCCTTTGGGGTGAACTCACGTCGGGTTCACCCCCGTTCACTCTCAGTGCGTAAAGATTCCGGGGTCGAGGCCGTCGGCGCGCGCAATGTCCCCCATTGGCGGCGCGACGGCTCCCATCTCCCTGGGGGTTCCACCACCTTGAACAGCAACACCTTCCGCATGCCCGCGGCCGCGCTCGTCGCCACGGGAGCGGTTGCCCTGCTCGCCGCACCGCCCGCCTTCGCCACCGGATCCCACCCGGGCTCGGGCAAGGCCAGTGCCGTCGTCCTGCGCACCACCCTGGACGTGGGCCTGCTCAACAAGACCGTGCACGTCCCGCTGAACGCGACCCTCAACGAGGTCAGCGCCCCGGCGGACGCCGCGAAGACGGCACTGACCGTCACCCTCGACGGGGTCGAGGGCGGAGCGCCGGTGAGTGTCCTGCGCGCCGACCTCGCCACCTCCAAGGCCACCGTCGACGCCGGCCGCGCCGCGGCGGAGGCGAACCTCGCCAAGGCCCGGATCCACGTGCCGGGGCTGCCCCTGCTGTCCCTGATCGAGGTGGAGAAGGTCAGCTCCAAGGCCGTCTGCGCGGCGGGCGAGAAGCCGGTCGCCACGGCCAACGTCCTGGGCACCGTGACCGTCCTGGGCAAGAAGGTCACCCTCTCGGCGGGCGGCCCCACCAAGGTGGAGGTCCCCAAGGTCGGCCTGGTGAGCCTGGAGCTCTCCGGCACGCAGACCACCTCCACCACGGCCGCCGCGAGCGCGCTGCGGCTCAAGGTGTCGGTCAACCCGCTCGACCTGAACGTCGCCGAGGTCGAGGGGGAGATCGTGCTCGCCGAGGCCCGCTGCGAGTCCCCGGCCGCCCCCACCGCCGAGGCTTCCAAGCTGCCCGACGTCAAGCCCCAGACGGCCACCGCGGGCGGCTCCGGATCCCAGGCCGGGCTCGCCGAGACCGGAGGCGGCTCGCTCACCCCGTACGTGACGGGCGGCGCCCTGATCCTGCTCGGCTTCGGCGCCGCCGCGCTCGTCGTGACCCGGCGCGGCAAGGCCTCGTAGGGCAGGGGTCTCGTAGCGCCGGGGTGGGGGAGGGAGGGGAGGGGGCCTCCGGCCTACTTCGTCGCGCGGGTCAGCCCCTGCGCCCCGGCGCCGCGTGACATGACGGCCTTCGTCACCTCGCGGTCGGCGGCGGTGTACGTGCCGTCGCCGGAGGAGGTGGCGGCCTCGCAGGAGGTGCAGACGACGCGGAACGGCGGCCGCATGTCGGAGAACTGGGTGAGGTACTCGGCCTTCACCACCTCCCAGCGGCCCGGGTGGGCGGCCGCCGGGGCGAAGGTGAAGCGGGGGACCGAGGACATGTTGCCGCGGGCCTTCTCGGCCTCGTAGAAGCTGGCCACCTGGTCGCCCATGCCGTAGACCACCCAGGTGCCGTTGACCTTCTCGTACGGCTGCGGCACGTGGTTGTGGGTGCCGAGGATCAGGTCGATGTCGGGGAGGCCGTCCGCCCCGCGCGAGGCGGTCAGCGTCCGGGCCAGCTCCAGCTGCTGCTTGTCCGGGGCCGTCTGCCACTCGGAGCCCCAGTGGACGCTGAGGACGACGACGTGCGCGCCGGCCGCGCGCGCGGCGCGGGCGTCGGCGACGATCCGCGCCGGGTCGATCAGGTTCACGGCCCAGGGCTTGCCCTCGGGGAGCGGGACGCCGTTCGTCCCGTACGTGTAGTCCAGTTGCGCGACCTTGGCCCCGCCGGCCTCCAGCACGGCCGGGGCCTTGGCCTCCTCGGCGCTGCGGGCCGACCCGACGTGGCGGATGCCGACGCGGTCGAGGTTGTCGAGGACGCGGACGAGGCCGTCGTACCCGTCGTCCAGGGTGTGGTTCGAGGCGGTCGAGCAGCTGTCGTAGCCGGTGTCCTTGAGGGCGTCGGCCAGTTGGTGCGGTGCCTTGAACAGGGGGTATCCGGTGTAGGGGCCGCCGGGCCGGCCGTACGGTATCTCGTGGTGGCATATCGCCAGGTCGGCGGCGGAGACGAGGGGCTTGACCCCGGCGAGTATCTTCCGGAAGTCGTGACCGCCCTTCTCCGCGGAGTCGTCGGCGGCCCGCTGGATGATCGACGGGTACGGGATGATGTCACCGGTACCGACGAGCGTGAACGGCTTCGCGCCGGGCGGGGCCGAGGCCTTGGCCCCGGCCGCCGACTCTCGGCCCGGACTCGCCGCCGCCCCCGGCTCCGCCCCCAGCCGCTGCTTCGCCGCCGCCCCGCCGCCCTCACCGGCCAGCTGCGTCACGCCGTAGACGGCGCCCCCCACCACGGCCAGTCCGGCCACGGCCGCACCTATCCTGCCGACTGACTTCATCCCCGTACCCCCGGTGTCGCATGGTCACTACCTGCGGAAATAGTCGCGCACCCGTGCGGGCGCCGCCACGCGCGACCCGCGCAAACGCGCCAATGAGGTGATGCTCGCACGGTGCGGGCCCCCCTCGGCGACGTGCCCCTGGCGCGTGGTCAGCGCGCCGCGAGGGCCAGGTCGAGGGCCTGGAGGAGGCGCCCCGTCGTCGTGCGGTCGCGGACCGCCAGGCGGAGCCAGGAGCCGTCCAGCCCCGGGAAGGTGTCGCCGCGGCGCACGGCGAAGCCCAGGGCGCGCAGGCGGGTGCGGATCTCCGCGGCGCCCTCGACCCGGATCAGCACGAACGGCCCCGCCGCCGTACCCGCCACCGAGATCTCCTCGAACTCCGCGAGCCCCGCGAGGAGGTGCTCCCGGTCCACCGCGATCTGCCGGGCCGCGGCCTCCGCCTCGGCCAGCGCCGCGGGGGACATGCACGCCTCGGCCGCCACCAGCGCGGGCGTGGACACCGGCCACAGCGGCTGCGCCGCCGCCAGCTTCGCGATCACCCCGGGCTCGGCCAGCACGTAGCCGATGCGCAGGCCGGCCAGGCCCCAGGTCTTGGTCAGGCTGCGCAGCACCACCAGGCCCGGTACGTCCGTCCGCCCGGCCAGCGCCTCGCCTTCGCCGGGGACCGCGTCCATGAAGGCCTCGTCGACCACCAGGATCCGCCCGGGCCGGGCCAGCGCGGCCAGGGTCGCCGCCGGGTGCAGCACCGAGGTCGGGTTGGTCGGGTTCCCGACCACCACGAGGTCGGCCTCCTCCGGTACCGCCGCCGGGTCCAGCCGGAAGCCGTCCGCGGCCCGCAGCACCACCCGCTCCACCCGGTGGCCCGCATCGCGCAGGGCCGCCTCCGGCTCGGTGAACTGCGGATGCACCACCACGGGCCGTACGGCGCCCAGCGCCCGCGCGATCAGTACGAACGCCTCCGCGGCCCCCGCGGTCAGCAGGACCCGCTCCACCGGCAGCCCGTGGCGCAGGGCCACGGCCGCGCGGGCGGCGCGGCCGTCGGGGTACGCGGCCAGGACGTCGAGCGAAGCCGCGATCCGGTCCTTCAGCCACTGCGGGGGCGTGTGGGACCGTACGTTCACCGCGAGATCGACCAGCTCGGCGCCCCCGTCGGCGACCTCCGCGTCCCCGTGGTGGCGCAGATCGTGCGTGTGGGCCGTGGCCACCGCGCAGGTCGCCGCCACCGACCGCCGCTTGGGTACGAGGAGTTCCCCGCCCCCGGCGAGCGCGGCGGCCTCCGCCACCGACGCGGTGCCGGCGGCCTCGCGGGCGGCGTCCGAGGGGTGCGGGACCGGGATCCCGGCCAGCCGCTCGGCGGGGTAGCTGAGCAGGGGCACGCCGAAACGTTCCGCCGCACCCGCGATGCCCGGTTCCAGGACCTTTCCCTCCACCGTGGCCAGGGCCGTCACCGCGTCCGACGCCAGTCCGGCGCCGCGCAGGGTCTCCTCCACCAGCGCGCAGACCTCCGCCACGGACACGCCCGCGCGGCCACCGACCCCGACGACCAGTTGCGTCGCGTACTCGCCCAACAGGTTCACCCGTTCTCCGTCGTCGTGTTCGTGGCGTTCGTCGTGCCGCTCGTGGTCATGGTCGTGTTCATGGGCACAGCCATGACCATGGTCGTGTTCGTGGTCTGCGGCCTCGTGCGCGGGGGCCGCGCGTACCGTCGGGCCGTCAACCCGCCGTGGCCCGCCACCCGGACGCGGAAGTGCGCGGGCGGCGCGGAGTCGGTATGCAGGGGCACATGGCCGTGATCGTGGCGTTGGGTGCGTTCCTGATGACCCTGGCAGGCGGATGGACGGCGCAGCGCGTCACCGACCGCCGCCACCTCGTGCTGGGCCTGGCCGGCGGGCTGATGCTCGGCGTCGTGGGCCTCGACCTGCTCCCGGAGGCCATGCACGCCGCGGGCGACGAACTCTTCGGCGTCCCGCTGGCCCTGCTGCTCTTCGTCGGCGGGTTCCTCGCCGCGCACTGCGTGGAACGCCTCCTGGCCGTCCGCCAGGCCTCCCACGGGGGCACGAACGGCGACGGGCACCTGGGGGACGGGCAGCGGGTCCCCCAGGTCGGCCTGACGGCGGCCGCCGCCATGGTCGGCCACAGCCTCGCCGACGGAGTGGCCCTCGGCGCCGCGTTCCAGGTCGGCGGGGGGATGGGCGTGGCCGTGGCCCTGGCCGTCATCACCCATGACTTCGCCGACGGGTTCAACACGTACACGCTCACCCGGCTGTACGGCAACGCACGCCGCAAGGCCCTGCTCATGCTCTTCGCGGACGCGGCCGCCCCCGTCGTGGGGGCCGCGTCCACTCTGCTGTTCACCCTTCCGGAGGAACCGCTCGGGGCCTACCTCGGTTTCTTCGGAGGCGTCCTGCTGTACCTGGCCGCCGCCGAGATCCTGCCCGAGGCCCACCACAAGCACCCCGCGCTCTCCACCCTGATGTGCACCGTCGGCGGGGTCGCCGGGATCTGGCTGGTCGTGGGCCTGGCGGAGTGACCGGGCGGCCGGCCCCGGGCGTCTGCCGCTCACCGATGGGCTGCCGCGGCCTCGGCGAACCGCAGGGCCACGGAGGGCTCCGCCGCCCAGTGCGTGTGCAGGTAGCTGGCGTGCACCCCGCCGGCCACGAAGCCCTCGACCCGGCGTTCCGGATGCGTGAAGCCCCACGCCGGTGCGCTGCCGGCGCCCGGCTCGATCACCGTCCGGTGGAACTCGTGCCCGCGCAGCCGGGTCCCGGCCGGGGCCAGGACGCTGTCGGAGACGGCCACCGCCTCGCGGTAGCCGAGCGTGAGCCGCTCCGACATCCGCGCGTCGGCGTCGAGCACCCCGCACATCGGCTTGCCGTCCAGCGAACGGGCCAGGTACAGCAGCCCCGCGCACTCCGCCGCCAGCGGGCCGCCGGCCGCGGCGAACGCGGCGACGGCCTTGCGGAGCGGCTCGTTGGCGGACAGCTCCGGGGCGTACACCTCGGGGAACCCGCCACCGATCACCAGGCCGGTGGTTCCCTCGGGCAGCGCCTCGTCCCTGAGCGGGTCGAAGGTGACCACCTCCGCGCCCGCCGAGCGCAGCAGCTCCGAGTGCTCGGCGTACGAGAACGTGAAGGCTGCGCCTCCGGCGACGGCGATGACGGGTGCGGCGCCGCCGCTGGGGCTCCGCCCCGGACCCCGCGCCTCAAACGCCGGCGAGGCCGGATTCACCGGAGACCAGGCTTCGCAGTCCAGCGGCGGGGCCGTGCGGGCCAGGGCCATCAGGGCTTCCAGGTCGCAACCCTGGCGGACCTGTTCGGCCAGGGCCGTCACGGAGTCAAGGGCATCCCGCCGCCGCTCGGCGACCGGTACCAGGCCCAGGTGCCGTGAGGGCGCGGCCACCTGCGGAGCCCGCCGCAGGACGCCGAGCACCGGCATGCCCGCTTCCTCCAGGGCCTCCCGCAGCATCACCTCGTGCCGGTCGGAGCCGACCTTGTTCAGGATCACGCCGCCGAGGCGCACCTGCGGGTCGAAGGAGGCGAAGCCGTGCACCAGCGCCGCCACCGACCGCGACTGCGAGGACGCGTCGACGACCAGCACCACCGGCGCCCGGAGCAGCTTCGCGACCTGCGCCGTCGACGCCAGTTCACCCCGCCCCGCGGCCCCGTCGTAGAGCCCCATCACGCCTTCGATGACGGCCAGATCGCATCCGGCCGCCCCGTGCGCGAACAGCGGAGCCACCAGCTCCGGTCCGCACATGAAGGCGTCCAGGTTGCGCCCGGGCCGGCCCGTGGCCAGCGCGTGGTAGCCGGGGTCGATGTAGTCGGGCCCGGCCTTGTGCGGGGACACGGCGAGGCCGCGCTCCGAGAAGGCCGCCATCAGGCCCGTCGCCACGGTGGTCTTGCCGCTGCCGGAGGAGGGCGCGGCGATGACCAGTCTCGGTACGTTGAACGAGGTCACCACTCGATGCCCTTCTGGCCCTTCTGGCCGGCGTCCATCGGGTGCTTGACCTTGGTCATCTCGGTGACGAGGTCCGCGAACTCCACCAGCTTCTCCGGTGCGTTGCGCCCGGTGATCACCACGTGCTGGGTCCCGGGACGGTTCCGCAGCACCTCGACGACCTCGTCGACGTCGATCCAGCCCCAGTGCATCGGGTACGCGAACTCGTCCAGCACGTACAGCTTGTGCGTCTCGGCGGCCAGATCGCGCTTGACCTGCTCCCAGCCCTCCTTGGCCGCCTGCTCGTTGTCGAGCTGCGCGTCGCGCTGGACCCAGGACCAGCCCTCGCCCATCTTGTGCCAGACGACGGAGCCGCCCTCGCCGGAGGCGCCGAGCACCTTCAGCGCGTTCTCCTCGCCGACCTTCCACTTCGCCGACTTGACGAACTGGAACACCCCGATCGGCCAGCCCTGGTTCCAGGCGCGCAGCGCCAGGCCGAAGGCAGCCGTCGACTTGCCCTTGCCCGGCCCCGTGTGGACGAAGACGAGCGGGCGGTTGCGGCGCTGACGCGTCGTGAGTCCGTCGTCCGGAACGACGGACGGCTGTCCCTGCGGCATTACGCGGCCCTCCTGAGGGTCGGGGATGGGGTACGTACGTTTTTCACGAGCCCGGCCAGCGAATCGGCCCGCAGCCCGTCGAGGGTGACGGCCGGGCCGCCCAGATCGGCGGCCAGCGCTGCGGCCAGCCCGAGCCGGACGGGACCCGATTCGCAGTCCACGACCACGGAGGCGAGCCCGCCGGCCGCCAGCAGCCGGGCGCTGCGCGCCGAGAGTTCGCGCGGGTCGCCGCCCACGGAGCCGGCCGAGGTGGCCCGCCCGTCGGTGACGACCACGAGCAGCGGGCGCCGGCTCGGATCCCGCAGCCGCTCGATCCGCAGCACCTCGTGGGCCTTGAGCAGCCCGGCGGCGAGCGGGGTACGGCCGCCGGTCGGCAGGTTCTCCAGCCGGGTCGCGGCGGCGTCGACGGAGGAGGTGGGCGGCAGGGCGAGCTCGGCCGAGGAGCCCCGGAAGGTGATCAGGCCGACCTTGTCCCGGCGCTGGTAGGCGTCGAGCAGCAGCGACAGCACCGCCCCCTTGACCGCGCTCATGCGCTGCCGGGCCGCCATGGAACCGGAGGCGTCGACGAGGAACAGGACGAGGTTGCCCTCGCGTCCCTCGCGGGTCGCCTGGCGCAGGTCGTCCTTGCGGACGACCAGCCCGCGCCCGGTGCGCCCGCGCGCCTTCTGGTGCGGGGCGGCGGCGTGGACGGTCGCCGCCAGGTGCAGCTTGGTCAGCTGGCCCCGGGGGCGCTGGGCGCCGGTGGTGCGGCCGTGCGCGGTGCGGGCGCGCGAACGCCGTCCGGACGCGCCCTCGCCGAGGCCCGGGACGCTGAGCATCTTGGTGCGGAACGGCTCGGCGGCCCGTACGGGCGCCTGCTCGGGCGGACCGGCGGCCGCCTCGTTCTCCGGAGCCTTCTCCTGGGCCTTCTCCTGGGCGGAGGGCTGCGTCTCGGGCGCCTCCGGAGCCTCTGGCTCCGTCTCTGGTGCGTCCGGTCCGGAGTCCTGCGGGGGTACGCCGCCTCCGCCGTCGGGGCCGTCGGTGCCGCCGTCGTCCGGGCCGCCGTCCTCCGGGCCCTCGCCGGGACCCTCCGGCTCCGGCTCGGGCTCCGGCTCGGGCTCGTCGTCCGGGAACCCGTCCAGGATCCGGTCCAGCTTCTCCTCGTCGAGACCGGGCGCGTCGAAGGGGTTGCGGCGGCGCCGGTGGGGGAGCGCCAGCAGGGCGGCCTGCCGCACGTCCTCCTTGCGCACCTCGGTCCGCCCGGCCCAGGCGGCGAGCGCGGTCGCGGTACGGGCCATCACGATGTCGGCGCGCATGCCGTCGACCTCGAAACCGGCGCAGGTCGCGGCGATCTGCAGCAGCGAGGTGTCGCCGAGGCGCACCTGCGGGAGCAGCGCCCGCGCGGCCACCACCCGGGCGCGCACCTCCTCCTCGTCCCCGGACCAGCGGCCCGCGAACCCCGCGGGATCGTCCTCGTAGGCGAGCCGGCGGCGCACCACCTCGACCCGCTGGAGGGGCTCGCGGGAGGCGGCGACCTCGACGGTCAGCCCGAACCGGTCGAGCAGCTGCGGGCGGAGCTCGCCCTCCTCGGGGTTCATCGTGCCGACGAGGAGGAAACGGGCCGCGTGCCGTACGGAGACGCCCTCGCGCTCGACGTAGGAGGCGCCCATCGCGGCGGCGTCGAGGAGCAGGTCGATGAGGTGGTCGTGGAGCAGGTTGACCTCGTCGACGTACAGGATCCCGCGGTGCGCGTCGGCCAGCAGGCCGGGCTCGAAGGCCTTCACGCCTTCGGCGAGGGCGCGTTCGATGTCGAGGGCGCCGACGAGCCGGTCCTCGGAGGCGCCGACCGGCAGCTCCACCATGCGGGCGGGCCGCGCGGCGGCCGGTCCCGGCTCGTGGGGGCCGTCGGGGCAGGCCGGGTCCGGGGCGGTGGGCGCGCAGCTGAACCGGCAGCCCGGGACCACGTCCACCTGCGGCAGCAGGGTGGACAGGGCACGGACGGCGGTGGACTTGGCGGTCCCCTTCTCACCGCGCACGAGAACACCGCCGACCGCGGGGCTCACGGCGTTGAGCAGCAGCGCGAGGCGCAGGTCGGTCTGGCCGACCAGGGCGGTGAACGGGTAGGGCGTGCTCATGCGGTGGCCCCTTCTTGTATGCCTTGTATGCGGGTACGGATGGTTGTGCGCGGGCGGGCGGTGACGGTGGGGCCGGGCTGCGGGGCGCCGCTGCGCGGGGCAGGTCCCCTACCCGCCCTTCGCCCGTTCCCCGGGGCTCCGCCCCGGACCCCGCGCCTCAAACGCCGGCGAGGCTGGATGTACCCGGGCTCCCCGGCGACGGCGCTGCACGCGGCAAAGGGTCCGGGCGCAGCCCGGGGAACGGTGGAAGGGCGGGTAGGGGACGGCCCCCGCAGGGCTGTGTCGCTCATGGTGCGCCCGGCGGGAGGAAGGGGAGGTCCGCGGGGGCGCCGTGCTCGATGAGGCGGAGGAGGGCGTCCGTGTCCGCGTGCTCCGCGATCAGGTCGCCGAGCAGGTCGAGCTGCTCCTCCCGCAGGGAGGCGAAGGAGGTGTCCGGGGAAGGGACGAAGCGGCGGCCCGCGGCGGAGGCGACCTCGCGGAGGAAGGCCCGGCGGAAGCCGTCCGACTCCAGCGAGCCGTGCCAGTGGGTGCCCCACACCGCTCCGACCCGGCATCCGTCCAGGAAGGGGGTCCCGCCGAGGACTTCGGCCACGCCGTGGTGGATCTCGTACCCCTCCACCGGCTCGCCCAGCGCCGAACCCACCGGCCGGGCCAGGGTCTTCTCCCGCTCGAAGCGGACCCGGACGGGAAGCAGCCCGAGCCCCGGCACGGAGCCGGCCTTCGACTCGACCTCGTCCTCGATGTGTTCGCCCAGGACCTGGAACCCGCCGCAGATGCCCAGCACCGGCCGGCCCTCCGCGGCCCGCCGGGCCAGCGCGTCCGCCAGTCCGCGCTCGCGCAGCCAGGCCAGGGCCTTGACCGTGCCGCGGGTGCCGGGGACGACGACCAGGTCCGCGTCGGCCAGTTCCTCGGCCCGGTCCACGAACCGCACCACCACGCCCGGCTCCGCCGCGAGCGCGTCGACGTCCGTGAAGTTGGACATCAGCGGCACCGCGCAGACGGCGACCCGCAGCACGTCCTCGCCCACGGGCGGGGCGACCACGGATTCCCGTACCGCGCCCCGCAGGGAGACCCGCAGGCCGTCCTCCTCGTCGATGCCCAGCCCGTGCTGGAAGGGGAGCACCCCGTAGGTGGACCGGCCGGTCAGGCCGCGCAGCATCTCCATGCCCGGTTCCAGCAGGGTGACGTCGCCGCGGAACTTGTTGACCAGGTAGCCCGCGATCAGCGACTGGTCCTCGGGCGAGAGGAGCGCGGTGGTGCCGAAGAAGGACGCGAAGACCCCGCCCCGGTCGATGTCGCCGACGACGACCACCGGGAAGCGCGCGGCCCGCGCGATGCCCATGTTCACGATGTCGGTCCGGCGCAGGTTGATCTCGGCCGGGCTGCCCGCCCCCTCGCAGATCACGGCGTCATACGTGCCCCGCAACTGCTCCAGGCAGTCCGTGACGATGCCGAGGAGCTGCTCCTGACGGCCTCCGTGGTAGCCGCGGGCGCTCATCTCGCCCACCGGCTTGCCCAGCAGCACCACCTGGCTGCTGCGGTCACTGCCGGGCTTGAGCAGCACGGGGTTCATCAGCGCGGTCGGCTCCACCCGGGCCGCCTGGGCCTGCATGGCCTGGGCGCGGCCGATCTCGGCGCCCTCCCGCGTCACGAAGGAGTTCAGCGACATGTTCTGCGCCTTGAACGGGGCCACCTTCACGCCCTGCCGGGCCAGCCACCGGCAGATGCCGGCCGTGACCACGCTCTTGCCCGCGTCCGAGGTCGTACCGGCGACGAGGAGGCCCCCGCCGCGCTTCGCGCCGCTCATGCGCGCCGCCCCTTCGTCTTCGTCTTCGTCTTCGTAGTACGGGCGACCAGCGTCCGGACGGCCACACAGGCCCCGAACGACAGCCACGTCACCCGGCGCGACAGCCGCACCGCCCGTTCGATGTCGGCGACCTCCACGGGCCGCCCGGCGGCTCCGTTGAGCACGGCCCGGTGTTCGACGCGGCCCGCGTACGCGAGGGTCCCGCCCAGCCGTACGCCGAGGGCCCCGGCGAAGGAGGACTCCACGGGTCCGGCGTTGGGGCTCGGGTGCTTGGCGGCGTCCGCGCGCCAGGCCCGTACGGCTCCCCGCCGGTCGGGCCCGGCCAGTACGGCGGCCAGGGCCGTCAGCCGGGCGCCCGGCCAGCCGGCCACGTCGTCGAGCCGGGCCGAGGCCCAGCCGTAGCGCAGGTGGCGGGGGGACTTGTGGCCGACCATCGCGTCCAGGGTGTTCACGGCGCGGAAGGCCAGCAGCCCGGGGACGCCGGCGACGGCGCCCCACACCAGGGCCCCGACCACGGCGTCGGAGGTGTTCTCGGCGACCGATTCGACGACCGCGCGGGCCATCTGCTGCTCGTCCAGTGCCTGCGGGTCGCGTCCACACAGGTGGGGCAGCCGTTCGCGGGCGACTTCGGCGTCGCCGGCGGCGAGCGCGCCGCCGATGGCGCGGGCCTCGCGGCCCAGCGAGGTGCCGCCCACGACGGCCCAGGTGGCGGCGGCGGTGAGGGCGATGCGGGCGGCCGCGGGCCGGGAGCGCACGGCGCGGGCGCCCAGCGCGCCGACGGCGGCGGCGCCTCCGGCGCACAGCACGGTGTGCAGGACGCCCCGCGCGCGGTCGTCGCGCCACAGGGCGCGTTCGACGGCGGCGGCGGCTCGTCCGAAGGCGGCCACGGGGTGCCCTCGGCGCGGATCCCCGAGGATCCGGTCGCCGATCAGGCCCGCCGTGACGCCGTACGCGAAGACGCGATCGGCACGCATGGTGGCAGGTATGTCCTCACTCAGGGTCCGCGCCCTGGTTCGACGTGTCCGGCGGCGAGAGTTCCTGGCTCCCGGCCGCGCCTGGCCGGGGGCCCGTGCGTGCCGGTGACAGTGGCGGGACCGCGCCGGATTCGCACCGGACTTCCTCTCCATGCCGCCGTAATGGCTCGGGCAGTCCACCACGCAGCGCGAAGGCCCGTCAACTCGCGGTTGACCTGCGGCGGGGTGGCGTCGCACACGGCTCCGGGCATGCGAAAGCTCCCTCCGGGACGAACCCCGAGGGAGCCTTCGTACGTGCCGTCCGGCGCCTCAGGCGACGATCAGGTAGATCCCGTAGGCCACGGCCGCCGCGCAGAGCGCGAAGCAGGCGTACGCACCGCTGCGGGCCAGGGTGGCGGCGCCGCCCTGCTCGGTGGCGGCCTCGTGCTTGGAGAGTCCCATCAGGCCCAGGGTGAACAGGGTCACCAGGACGACGGTGGCGGAGAGGCTGACCCCGAAGACGGAGCCGAGTGCTTCCCAGTCGATCTTCATACCGCTGAATCCTCTGTCGTTCTCGGGGTCAGACCGCTGCGGCCGGGGCCGCGGGGGTCGCCGTCGCGGAGGCCGGGATGGTGGCCTTGAGCTCCTCGTCCGTCACCGCGGCGGTGCTGCCGGCGGCTGCGGTCGGCGGAACGGCGACGGCGGCCATGGCCGTGGTGACGGCACCGGCCGGCTCCTCGGCGTCGGCCGGGGCGGCCTCGTTGACGTTGGTGTGGTCGACGACCTGGCGGCGCGAGATCAGCCAGATGGCGACGCAGGAGCCGATCAGGAAGACCGTGACGGCGGCGACGCCGATGTCCCCGGTGCGCATGACGAGCTCGGCGAGGGCGGCCACCAGGGCCGCGGCCGGGAGGGTCAGGCCCCAGGCGATGAACATGCGGGAGGCGGTGGACCAGCGGACCACGCCGCCCTTGCGTCCCAGACCGGAGCCCATGACGGCGCCGGAGCACGCGTGGGTGGTGGAGAGGGAGAAGCCCAGGTGCGAGGAGGCCAGGATGACGCTGGCGGCCGAGGTCTGGGCGGCGAAGCCCTGCTGCGGCTGCAGGTCGGTCAGGCCGCTGCCCATGGTGCGGATGATGCGCCAGCCGCCCAGGTAGGTGCCCATCGCGATGGCCAGACCGGCGGAGACGATGACCCAGACCGGCGGGTTGGAGCCGGGCGCGAGGGCGCCGCCGGCGACGAGCGCCAGGGTGATGATGCCCATCGTCTTCTGTGCGTCGTTGGTGCCGTGCGCCAGCGAGACGAGGCTCGCGGAAGCGATCTGGCCGGCGCGGTAGCCCTTGGCCGAGGTCTTCTTGCCCATGCCCTTGCCGACCTTGTACGTGACCTTCGTGGCCAGGTACGCGGCGAAGCCGGCGACCAGCGGTGCGGCGATCGCGGGGATCAGCACCTTGGTGACGACGACGCTGCCGTTGACGGCGCCCATGCCGGCGGAGGCCACGGCCGCACCGATCAGGCCGCCCATCAGGGCGTGCGAGGAGCTGGAGGGCAGTCCGACCAGCCAGGTGACGAGGTTCCAGAGGATCGCGCCGACCAAAGCGGCGAAGATGACCTCCGGCTGGATGCCTTCCTCGTTGACCAGTCCCTTGGAGATCGTCTTGGCGACCTCCACGGACATGAAAGCGCCGACGAGGTTGAGCACGGCGGACATGGCCACCGCGGTCTTGGGCTTGAGGGCGCCCGTCGAGATGGTGGTGGCCATCGCGTTGGCCGTGTCGTGAAAACCGTTCGTGAAATCGAACACGAGAGCGGTGATGATCACGATCCCGAGGAGAAGCGTTATGTGCTCCATTTACCCAGGCTTCTGTTTGACGTCAGTGGTTCGTGGACCGTAGGCAACCTGGATGAACGGAAGGTGAACTGGCAGGGATCAAGTGGTGTACCAGTGCGGCACCCGATCAGGACCTTCGTCCCGGGAGCCGGGTTGATATGTCGATTAATGCATGTCACGGCAGGGTGTCCGGATGTTTCGGCTCGGGACTTCCGTTAGGTGCTCCCGTGCGCCCGGGACCCCTGAAGAGACCTAGATCACCTGCCCTGCGGCCCCTCCGGGCCGCCGCCCGGAACGATCTCCTCCGGTGGCCCGCCGCCCCGTCCGCCCCGACACTGGAGCGGTGCGCACCGCTACCGCGACGGCCGCCGCCGTCACCACGACCCTGCTCGGCGCCGGCGCGGCCGCCGTCACCGCCGCCGCGCTCGCCGGCCGGTACGCCGCCGACGCGGCCCTGCGGACCGAGCCCGGCCGTCCGCTCCCCGGCAGCCCCCGGCTCACCGTCCACTCCGCCGCGGCCGGCCGGGTCGAGCTGACCCGCTCGCTCGCCTCCCTGCGCCCCGGCACCTACGGGCTCACCGCCCCGGGAGTGCACGCCGTGGTCGGGCCCGTCCTGCCCGGCGCCCCGCACGGCCCCGACACCGTGGTGCGAAGGCTCGTCGCCGTCACCCACGGCAGCCTCGACCCCGGAACCCGCGTCACCCTCACCCCCCAGGTCCACCTGGGCAACCCGGGCACCGCCCTCGGGCTGGACCACGCCGACGTGGACGTCCCCGGGGAGCTCGGCGCGCTGCCCGCCTGGTTCGTGCCCGCGGCCCGCGACACCTGGGTGATCACCGTGCACGGGCTCGGAGCCACCCGCGAGCACCCGATGGTGGTCATGCCCTTCCTCCACCGCAACAAGCTCCCCGTCCTGGACCTCGGGTACCGGGGCGACCTCGGCGCCCCCGGGTCACCGGACGGCCTCGGCCACCTCGGCGAGTCCGAATGGCGCGATCTCGACGCCGCCATCCGCTACGCCCTGCGCTACGGAGCCCGCCGCGTGGTCCTGCACGGCTGGTCGACCGGCGCCACCATGGCCCTGCACGCGGCCGAGCGCTCGGCACTGGCCGACCGGATCTGCGGGCTGGTCCTCGACTCGCCCGTCCTGGACTGGCACACCACCCTGCGCGCCCTCGCCGCCGCCCGCCGCACCCCGGCCCCCCTGCTCCCGTTCGCCGTCAAGGCGGCCGAAGGCCGTGCGGGCCTGCGCGCCGACCGGCGGGCTCCGGGGTCGGATCCGGCGCTGCTGAAGGTCCCCGTGCTGATCTTCCACGGCCCCGACGACGCGCTCGCGCCCTGGGAGCCCTCGCGCCGGCTCGCCGCGGCCCGCCCCGACCTCGTCACCCTGCACTCCGTTTCCGGCGCCTCCCACGGGGCCATGTGGAACGCCGACCCGGCCGCCTACGAAGAGGCGCTGCGCCGTTTCCTGACCCCTTTCATGTGAAGCGCCGGGTGACGGACCGTCGGACGGGTTGTCCGAAGAGTGTGGGGTTGGCAGGGCGCTGAGGGTGGATCGTCCCGTTCTGTCCCCGAGGCGCCTTGTGGCAATGGCTGGTTCCGTTTGGGCTTTCGGCCAGTGACGGGCGAGACTGCTCACGTGACGTCCCGAAAGCCTGATGAGCAGTTGGCTCGCGACTCCAGACTCCGACTCGTCGCCCCGCGGTCCGTGGCCACGGCCCGCAAGGCGGTGACCGACCGGCGCACCCGGACCGCCCCGCGGCCTCCGGCGGGCACGCCCGCCACGGCCGACCTCGCGAACAGGGCCCGCGCCTCCCTCTCCGACGCGGCACGGCTCGCCCGCTGGGCCGAGCTCCACCTCGGCACGGCCGACGGTACCGGGCCCGCCCTCGCGGGCGCCCTGCCCGCCGCCGACGCCGAACGCGCCGCCGCCCAGCTGCGCCTGACACCGGGCCAGATCCGGGTCGGCTGGGACCGGGCCCGGCTCGCCGGCCTCATCGAGATGCACGGCGGGCACGCCCGGCCGGGCTGGCGCCTGCGCGCCTGGGACCGGGACGACACCGCCGTCCTGCGCGGCTGGGTCGCCCTCTTCGACGCCTGGTCACTGGTGCACCCGGCCCCCGCCGACATCGCCCCCGCGGCCGTCGCCGAGGTGGTCGAGGCCATGCCCCAGCTGCTCTCCCTGCTCCAGCTCTCCGCCGGTCCCGTGACCGTCCCCGACCTGCTGGACCTGCTCCGCCAGCGCGTCGACGAACTGCGCGACGAGCGGTGCGAGGTCCCCTACGAGTCCACGGCGCAGGCGGACACCGCCTCCGCGGGCCCGACGGGCTCGGTGCCGACGGGTTCCGTGCCGACGGGTTCCGTGCCGGCCGGCCCCGCGCCGGCCGGTGCCGCCGAGGCCGCGCCGCCCTTCCCGCTCGCCCGGCTGCTGCGCTGGGCGCTCGGCGGGCTCGCCGCCGTCGACGCCGTCACCCTCGGACCCGCCCGGGCCACCCTCACCCCGCTCGGGAGCTGGGCCGTCTGGGTCAAGCTGGAGCAGATCTGCGTCGCCGCGCAGAGCCCGGCCGGGAACATCGAACAGTCCGCCGCCGCAATGCTCCACGGCTGCGCGCGGCTCACCCCCGGCCCGGCCCGCGCCGAATACCAGGCCTGGCTGGCCGCCCGGCCCGTCGGCCACGCGGTCTCCGAGCTGCTGCACGCGGCCCGCGGCGAGGACGCCCTGCTGCGCGGGCTCGCCTTCGAAGCCCTGCGCGTGGTCGGAGCCCCCGCCGAACCGGAGGTGCGCGGAGCCTCCCGCGAGGCGGCACTGCGCCCCTACGCCCTGCTCTGGCTCGCCGAGCACGACGGGGTCGACCCCGACGAGGCGCAGGACGTGCTCACCGCCGAGGAGCAGACCTGGCTCTGGGTGGACACCGCGGCCGCCATCGCCGACCACGGCGAGGCCGAGCTGCTCGCCCGCCACCTGGACTCGGCGGTGCGGACCACGGTTCCGCGCCTCCTGGACGAGGTCCGCGCGGTCGGGCACCCCCGCACCGTGCAGGTGCTGGTGGCGCTGGCCGCCGCCCATCCCGATCCCGCCCTGGCCAAGGCGGTGCGCCGGGCCGCCTTCCAGGTGCACACCGGCGGCGCGTAGCGCCCGTACGGGAGTCGCGTACGCGCCGCCGGTCCCTCAGACCTGCGGCGCGTACGTCCCGAAGCTCCACACGTTGCCCTCGGCGTCGCGGGCCATGTAGTCCCGCGAGCCGTAGTCCTGGTCGGTCGGCTCCATCACGATCTCCACGCCGTGCTCGACGGCCCGGCGGTGGTGGGCGTCCACGTCGTCGACGAGCACGTAGACCCCGGCCGGGCCGGCCTTCTCCATCGCCTTGTCGAAGAGGCCGCCGGTGCCCTTGCTGCCGAGCATCACCATGCCGTTCCCGTAGGACAGCTCGGCGTGCGCCACCGCGCCGTCCTCGCCCTCGTACGCCGCGACCTGGGTGAAGCCGAAGGCCTCCGTGAGCAGCTGGATGGCGGCCTTGGCATCGGTGTACAGCAAGGTCGGACAGATGGACGGAACGCCTGCCATGACGATCACTCCCTCTCGCACCGTGGGCGCACGGTCCGTGGGTGGACCGTGAGCCACGTCACAGCATGACAGGCGCCACCGACAGTCAGCGGAAGGTGTTGCACTGGGCCATGTCGCCCGTGCGGTAGCCCTGGTAGAACCACTGCTGGCGCTGCTCGGCCGAGCCGTGCGTCCAGGATTCGGGGGTGACCCGGCCCTGGAACTTCTCCTGGATCCGGTCGTCGCCGACCGCGGCCGCCGCGTCCAGGCCGTCCTTGATGTCCTGGTCGGTGAGGCTCGTGATCAGGGGCTTGCCCGTGGACTCGTCCGGGGTCTTCGTCGCGTTGTGGGCCCAGACCCCGGCGTAGCAGTCGGCCTGGAGCTCGACCCGTACCGCGTTGCTGTTCGCGCCCTGCCGGCCGTCCTGGGCCTTCTGCAGGGTGCCGGTCAGGTTCTGGATGTGGTGGCCGTACTCGTGGGCCACCACGTACGCCTGGGCGAAGGGGCCGCCGCTCGCGCCGAACTTGGTGCGGAGCTCGTTGAAGAAGCCCAGGTCCAGATAGACCTGCCGGTCACCGGGGCAGTAGAACGGGCCGACCGCCGAGGTGGCCGCCCCGCAGGCGGTGCCCACCTTGCCGGTGAAGAACACCGTCTGCGCCGGGGTGTACTGGGCGCCGCGCCTGGCGAACTCCTGCTTCCAGAAGTCCTGGGTGCTGTTGATCACCGCCACCAGCCGGCAGTCCTCCTTGGCGTTCGCGTCCGCGCCGGTCTTGCAGCTCTGCTGCACCTGGGCGGCGGAGGAGGAGGTCGCCGCGGGCTCCGGACTTCCGTCGGACAGGCCCAGCTGCTCCGGGCCCACCCCGAACAGCAGCCCCATGATCAGCGCGATGAAACCGATGATGCCGCCGCCGATCGTGGCCTTCCCGCCCGGGATGCGGCTGCCGCGTACGTCCTTGACCTCGGAAGTGTCCAGATTGGCGTTGTCGTCGAACTGCATCCCGCACCGCCCTCCATTCCTACCAAGGGGGGTACGTGTACGCCCCTGCGGCGAGTATCAACCCGTTCATCCTCATACGCCCCGCGGCCGGGAGGCGTGTTCCCTGGGCCGAACGGGGGACGCGGCGGTGCGGGCCGGCCGCTCCCCGCAGGGGCGGGCGGGCCCGAAAGTAGTTGCGGACCCCCGGTAGAATGACTCCCATGGCAAATCTCCTCGCGGATTAGCGGCGTCGAAGCATCGCGTCCTGCCCCCCTTCCGCCGTCCCGACCCGCCCTGGAGTATTTCCGTGATCACCGCCACCGGCATCGAGCTGCGCGCCGGCGCCCGCATCCTCATCGAGAACGCCTCCTTCCGCGTCGCCAAGGGCGACCGCATCGGCCTCGTGGGCCGCAACGGAGCCGGCAAGACCACCCTCACCAAGTGCCTCGCCGGCGAGGGGACCCCGGCCGGCGGCAGCATCGCCCGCTCGGGCGAGGTCGGCTACCTCCCGCAGGACCCGCGCACCGGCGACCTCGACGTGCTGGCCAGCGACCGGATCCTGTCCGCGCGCGGCCTGGACGTGCTGCTCAAGAAGATGCGGATGAACGAGGAGCGCATCTCCTCCGGCTCCGGCGCCACCCGCGAGAAGGCGATGCGCCAGTACGAGCGCCAGGAGACCGAGTTCCTCACCAAGGGCGGGTACGCCGCCGAGTCCGAGGCCGCGACCATCTCCGCCGCCCTCGGCCTGCCCGACCGGGTCCTCGGCCAGCCGCTGCACACCCTCTCCGGTGGTCAGCGCCGCCGCGTGGAGCTCGCCCGCATCCTCTTCTCGGACGCCGACACCCTCCTCCTCGACGAGCCGACCAACCACCTCGACGCCGACTCGATCGTGTGGCTGCGCGACTACCTGAAGACCTACCGCGGCGGCTTCATCGTGATCTCCCACGACGTGGACCTGGTCGAGACGGTCGTCAACAAGGTGTTCTACCTGGACGCCAACCGCTCCCAGATCGACGTCTACAACATGGGCTGGAAGCTCTACCAGCAGCAGCGCGAGGCCGACGAGAAGCGCCGCAAGCGCGAGCGCCAGAACGCCGAGAAGAAGGCCGCGGCGCTGAACTCGCAGGCCGACAAGATGCGCGCCAAGGCCACCAAGACCGTCGCCGCCCAGAACATGGCCAAGCGCGCCGACCGCCTGCTGGCCGGCCTCGACGCCGTCCGCGTCTCCGACAAGGTCGCCAAGCTGCGCTTCCCGGACCCGGCGCCCTGCGGGAAGACCCCGCTGACCGCGGAGGGCCTGTCTAAGTCCTACGGCTCGCTGGAGATCTTCACCGACGTCGACCTGGCCATCGACAAGGGCTCCCGCGTGGTCATCCTCGGCCTCAACGGCGCCGGCAAGACCACACTGCTGCGCCTGCTGTCGGGCACCGAGAAGCCCGACACCGGCAGCGTCGTCCCCGGCCACGGCCTCAAGCTCGGCTACTACGCCCAGGAGCACGAGACCCTGGACCCGGAGCGCTCGGTCCTGGAGAACATGCGCTCCTCGGCGCCGGACCTGGACCTGGTCTCCGTACGCAAGACGCTGGGCTCCTTCCTCTTCTCCGGCGACGACGTGGACAAGCCCGCGGGCGTCCTGTCCGGTGGCGAGAAGACCCGGCTGGCCCTGGCGACGCTGGTCGTCTCCTCGGCGAACGTGCTGCTCCTCGACGAGCCCACCAACAACCTCGACCCGGCCAGCCGCGAGGAGATCCTCGGCGCCCTGCGCACGTACAAGGGCGCCGTCATCCTCGTCACCCACGACGAGGGCGCGGTCGAGGCGCTGGAGCCGGAGCGGATCATCCTGCTCCCGGACGGCGTCGAGGACCTCTGGGGTCCGGACTACCGGGACCTCGTGGCGCTCGCCTGAGGCGCTTCCGCTTCCGTGATCCTTTGCTTATGGATCATTCGGCTCAGGCGTGATCCATCATCTGAGTGAGTCGGTCTCATACCGATCCGTGCGCGACGAAGGCCCCGGCCGCATCTCCCAGGATGTGCGGCCGGGGCCTTCCGTTTTTCCGCTCCGGCCCCTGACCTGGTGATTCATACCGGGCGAGCGGAAATGTGACGGAGGTCATGCAGCGGAAGAGGAGATTCCGTTCTGCTCGTGTGTCCACGGCTGAAGAAATGTCGCCGTACCACCTTGCTGAATGGGTGGCCAGGAAGCCGGGGAGGGGTGATCATGAGAAGTCAGAGCGCACTTCCCATGAGGAGGCACGGGTGGCCGAAACTCTGAAGAAGGGCAGCCGGGTAACCGGCGTCGCGCGCGACAAGCTCGCGGCAGACCTGAAGAAGCAGTACGACTCCGGTGCGAGTATCCGGGCGCTGGCCGAATCGACCGGCCGGTCCTACGGATTCGTCCATCGGATGCTCAGCGAGTCCGGAGTCACGCTGCGTGGTCGCGGAGGCGCGACGCGCGGCAAGAAGGCGGCTACGGCCTGACCATTTGGTTCCCCATGGTTCCAACGGTTTTCCGTAATCAGCTTCACGGTTCCAGTTTCAACCGTCCTTCGGTGACCCCCCGGTCGGCTCCATGGCCGGCTGGGTGGTTACTGTGCAGTCACTTAGGCCGAGAACACGGCCGAACGACGGCACGACACCGGAGGCACACAGATGGCTCTGCTCGACAAGGACGGCGTACGGCTCACCGTCGACGACACGGTCGCCACGGTGACACTGACCAATCCGGCCAAACGAAACGCTCAATCCCCCGCGCTCTGGCGGGCGTTGACGGAGGCTGGACGGTCTTTGCCGGGCACCGTCCGGGTCGTCGTGCTGCGCGGCGAAGGGCAGTCCTTCTCCGCAGGGCTCGACCGGCAGGCCTTCACCCCCGAAGGCTTCGAGGGCGAGCCGTCCTTTCTCGACCTGGCGCGCGGTTCGGAGGAACTGCTCGACTCCACCATCGCCGAGTACCAGGAGGCGTTCACCTGGTGGCGGCGCAACGACATCATCTCCGTCGCCGCCGTTCAGGGGCACGCGATCGGTGCCGGTTTCCAGCTTGCCCTCGCGTGCGATCTGCGCGTCGTCGCGGACGACGTGCAGTTCGCCATGCGCGAGACCGGACTGGGTCTGGTGCCCGACCTCGGCGGCACCCAGCCGCTGACCTCGGCGGTCGGCTACGCCCGCGCGCTCGAAATCTGCGCGACGGGCCGCTTCGTCCATGCCGAGGAGGCGGAGCGGATCGGCCTCGCCAACCTGGTCGTCCCCGCGGGCGAGCTCGACGCGGCCGTCCAGGACCTCACCACCGCGCTGCTGGCTCCGCCGCGCGATGCGGTGACCGAGACGAAGGCACTGCTGCGCGGTGCGGGTGCCCGGTCGTACGACGACCAGCGCGCCGCCGAGCGCGCAGCCCAGGCCCGCCGCCTCCGCGACCTGGCCGGCCTCTCCGACTAGCCGCGCCGCCGCGACACGGGGGCCAGCCCCCGGACCCCCGGGGCGAGGAGGTAGCGGGGCGGGGGTTAGGGGGGGGGGCGGCGTGTCTGAGCGGAGGGGCGGGGTGGTTGCGGGGGGTGGGGGGGGGGGGCAGGGCCTGGATTCGGCTGCGCCCGGCCATATCCTGCCGTCCGGCGTTTGAGGACCGGGGTCTGGGGCGGAGCCCCAGGGCGGGTCCGGGCGGAGCCCGGGGAACGGGCGAAGGGCGGGTAGGGGACTTCACCCCGCGCAGCGGCGAAGGGTGCTGCGGGGAACTCCGCCCCGCGCAGCGGCGAAGGGTGCTGCGGGGACTTCGCCCCGCGCAGCGGCGCGCATCCGCCGCGTCGGGACGGGCGGCGGGGCCGGTCCCGAATTACCGTGGTCGGGAGCCCACCGCGAAGGGATCCGCCATGACCGAATCCGCCGCCGCAGGCGGCAATGCCGCCAAGCCCCCAGCAGACCGCGGCCGCACGACCATCGCCGACGGCGTCGTGGAGAAGATCGCGGGCCTGGCCGCCCGGGAGGTGGCCGGCGTCCACGCCATGGGCAGCGGCAGCGGCCTGTCCCGTACCTTCGGCGCAGTCCGCGACCGCGTCCCCGGCGGGGCCAAGTCCACCGTCAGCCGGGGCGTGAAGGCGGAGGTCGGCGAGGTGCAGACCGCCCTCGACCTGGAGATCGTGGTGGATTACGGCGTGTCGATCAGGGACGTGGCCCGGGCCGTCCGTGAGAACGTCGTCTCGGCGGTGGAGCGGATGACCGGCCTCGAGGTCGTCGAGGTCAACATCGCGGTCAGCGACGTCAAGCTGCCGGACGAGGACGACGAGGAGCCGGAGTCCCGACTGCAGTAGAGGAGCCCGCATGAGCATGGCGGTCGTCGGCCTGGTGGCCGGCATGGCACTGGGGTTCGCCGGGTATTTCGGCGGCTTCGGGGCCTTCCTGCTGGTGGCCGCTCTCGGCGCCATCGGCTTCGTCGTGGGCCGGTTCCTCGACGGGGACCTGGAACCGGGGGACTTCTTCCGCCCCCGAGGCCGCCCCGGAGACCGCGACCGTGACCGTGATGGCAGGCTCCGCGACCGGGACCGCGACCGGGACCGCGACCGGGACCGCGACCGATGAGCACCCCCCGCCCCGCCCCGCAACGGATCCCCGCCGCCGAGCGGGGAGCCACCCGGATCGCCGACCGGGTCGTCGCGAAGATCGCCGCCCGGGCCGCCCGGGAGGCGCTGACCCGGCCCGCCCCGGACGCGGCCCCGCCGCACGCCAGTGTGACCGTGCACCACGACATCGCCCGGGTACGGGTGGTCCTGGAGCTCGGCTACCCCTCCGACCTGGCCGCCCAGTGCGCGGCCGTACGCCGCCAAGTCGCCCGGCGCGTCGAGGAGTACGCGGAGATGGCCGTACCCGAGGTGGACGTCGACATCGAGCACCTGCGCCCCGCGCGGCCCACCGCCGCGCGGGACCGGCGGGTCCGGTGAGCGCCCGCTTCCGGTCGCCCCGGCGGCTTCCGGCCGCCGTGGGGGCGTTCGCCGTCCTCGGGGTGGCGGGGCTGTTCCTGTACGACCTGGCCGCCGTACGGGCCCACCGCCCGGGCATGCGCTGGCGCGACGAGCTCTCCCGCGCGCTGGAGCGGCACACCCCGGCCGATCCCGGCGTGCTGATCGGCGGCGGGATCCTGGCCGCGGCCGGGGCCGCGCTGCTGCTGTACGCCCTCACTCCGGGCCTGCGCGGGGTCCTCCCGATGGCCTCGCCGCACCCGGAGGTCCGGGGCGGACTGGAACGCGGGGCCGCCGCGCAGGTGCTGCGCGACCGGGTCATGGAGGTGTCCGGGGTGCGCTCGGTGCGGGTCAGGGTGGGCCGGTCCCGCATCGGGGTCCGGGCCGTGTCCCACTTCCGGGAACTGGACGAGGTACGGGCCGATCTGGATGCCGTACTGGCCGTCGGCGCCGACGAGCTGGGCCTGGCCCGCGCGCTGCGGCCGAGGGTACGGGTGGACCGCCGGTGACCCTCGCCGCGGTGAACCGGGTCCTGCTCGCGCTGCTCGGACTGGCCCTGCTGGCGGCGGGGGCGTCGGTGCTGACCGCGTCCGGGCCGTTCGGGGGCCGCCACGAACCGCTGCTGGCTCCGCACGGGCCGGGCTGGCCGGCGCCCTGGTGGGCGGTGCTCGCCGTGCTCGGGGTCTGTGTCCTGCTGGCGCTGTGGTGGCTGCTGTCCCAGCTGCGGCGGGCCCGGCTCGCGGCGGTGCTGGTGGACACCGGGGACGGGGCGTTCGCGGTGCTGCGCGGGCGGGCGCTGGAGGAGGCCGTCGAGGCCGATGTCCGGGAGGCCGTGGAGGGCGTGGCACGGTGCCGGGTCACCCTGCACGGACGGCGCGGGGCCCCGGCGCTGCGGGTGGCCCTGGAGCTGGAGCCGTACGCGGTGCCGGCCGACGTACTGGCGGCCCTCGCCGGCCCGGTGCTCGGCCGGGCCCGCACCTCGGCGGCGCTCGCGGCCCTCCCGGCGGAGGCCCGCCTCCACGTCACCCCCCGCCGGGCGCGACGGGTGACGTGAGGCGGGACACGTCGTGGGCGGGGCGTCAGAACCCGTGCCGGGAGCCGCCGTCCACCGGGAGCATGACGCCGGTGAGGTAGGAAGCCGCCGGGGACAGCAGGAACGCCGCCGAGCGGCCGAACTCCTCCGGGGTGCCGTACCGCCGCAGCGGGATCCCCGCCTCGTTGCGGGTCCGGGCGAGGTCCGCGTCCCCGGACAGGGCGTCGAGCTCGCGGACCCGGTCGGTGTCGATGCGGGCGGGCAGCAGGCCGACCACCCTGATGCCGCGCGGGCCGAGCTCCACGGAGAGGGACTTCGCGAAGCCGGCCAGGCCGGGGCGCAGGCCGTTGGAGAGGGTGAGGCCCGGGATCGGTTCGTGGACGGAGCCCGACAGGACGAAGCCGATGACCCCGCCGTCGGAGAGCTCGGCGGCGGCCGCCCGGGCGAGGCGGACCGCGCCGAGGAAGACCGACTCGAAGGCGGCCGTCCACTGTTCGTCGGTGTTGTCGGCCGCCGAACCGGGCGCCGGGCCGCCGACGCTGATGAGGATGCCGTCGAGGCGGCCGAAGCGTTCCCGGGCGGTGGCCACGAGCCGGGCGGCGGCGCCGGGGTCGGAGTTGTCGGCGGCCACGCCGACCGCGTTCGGGCCCAGCGCCTTGGCGGCGGCCTCGGCGCGCGCCGCGTCCCGGCCGGTCAGCACCACCTTCGCGCCGTCGGCCGTCAGTTCGCGGGCGGATGCGTAGCCGAGGCCCCTGGTGGCGCCGGTGACTACGTAGACACGGTCCTTCAGTCCAAGATCCATGCCGACACGCTACGCGGTCGCCACCGGCTCCCGCTCGGAAGCGGCGGCCTCGGCGGCGGCGGCCGCCTCGCGGTCGCGCTTCTCGCGCCGGACGAGCACGATCCAGCCCACCGGCACCGCGAAGGTGAACAGCCACCACTGGATGGCGTACGCCATGTGCGGCCCGATCGAGTCGTGGTCGGGCTCGGCGACCACCTCGGGCCTGCCGTCGGCCGGGACGGGGGCGGTGAGTTCCAGGTAGCCGCCGAGGACGGGCTTGCCCAGGTACTGCGCCTGCTGCTTGCTGTTGATCAGCATCACCTGGCGGTCCGGCAGGCCCTTGCGGTCCTTGATGCCGCTGCCGCCGCTGGTCTCGTCGGCCTTCAGCCGCCCGGTGACCGTGACCTCGCCGGTGGGCGGGGCCGGCACCGGCGGGTAGGCGCGCGGGTCGTCGCCGCCCGCGACCCAGCCGCGGTTGACGAGCACGGCCCGGCCGTCGGCCAGGACCAGCGGGGTGAGGACGTGGAAGCCGACCTTGTCGTCGTTGTCGGTGCGCATGCGCACGACGACCTCGTGCGCGGAGTCGTACGTACCGGTGGCGGTCACGGCCCGCCAGTAGTCGGCGCGCGGGACCACGTGGCCGGGGGAGGTGACCTCGGTCATGGGGACCGGCTTCGCCCGCAGGTTCGCGTCGATCAGCTGGTTCTGCGCGACACGGTGCTCATGACGGTGGAACTGCCAGAACCCCAGCTTGATCATCGCGGGGATCACAGCGAGGCCGATGAGGGTGAGGCACACCCACTGCCGGGTCAGCACAAAGCGGTACACGCCCACGACGGTACCCCCAGCGGCGAGGACCCCGGCGGCCGGGTGGCCGTCCGGGGTCGCGGCGGAGGGAGAGGAGGGGAGGAAGAGGGGGAGGGGATGGTGGAGGGGGAGGAGCGGACGGGAGTCAGACGCGGTCGGTGATGCCCACCTTCCCCTCCGCGCGGGCGCAGTGCCCTCCGCAGAACCACTGTCCCTCGACCTCGACGCCCTGCCCGATGATCTGGACCCGGCAGTGCTCGCAGATGGGCGCCATGCGGTGAATGGCGCAGGAGAAGCAGTCGAAGACGTGCACAGCACCCTGTGCGTGGACTTCGAAGGACATGCCGTAATCGTTCCCGCAGACTTCGCAACGTGCCATGCGCGGCATGCTGCGCAGGGCGGACCGCCGGAACAAGATCCACCGGGGTGAGTCGCCGCGCGTGCACCCGGCCGGCCCAACGGGCGGTCCGACGGCCGACCGGCCGGGGCGACCCGAGGGGTGGCCCCCGGACCTCCCCGGCGTCAGTCCTGCGCCGGAGCCACGTCCCGCAGCAGCTGGGTGAAGGCCGCCTCGTCGACGACGGGGGTCCCGAAGGACTTCGCCTTCACCGTCTTGGACGTCGAGGACTCCGGGTCGTTCGTCACGAGCAGGCTCGTGAGCCGGGACAGGCTCGTCGCCACGTGCAGGCCGGCCTCCACGGCGCGGTCCTCCAGCAGCTCCCGGTCCACCGAGGTGTCACCGGAGAAGGCGATGCGCATGCCCTGCTTGAGCGGGGTGCCGTCCGTCCACCGCCCCGGGTTCGGGTACGGGCACGGCGGCCGCTTGCGCGAGGGCCGCCAGCTGGAGCCGGCCCCGTACGAGGCCTGGTACCCGACGCGCGGGGCGGCGGGGGTGTCCGACCACTCCGTCAGCGGCCGGCATTCCAGCAGCGGCAGCCGTACGTTGTCCCGCGCGGCCGCGTGCAGGGACGGGCGGAACGCCTCCGCGAGGACCCGGGCGTCGTCGAGCGCGTGGTGGGCGCGCTGCTGGACCACGCCGAAGTGCGCGGCGAGCGACTCCAGCTTGTGGTTGGGCAGCGGGAGGTTCAGTTCCTTCGACAGGGCGATGGTGCACAGCCGCTGACGCACCGGCGCGGTGGCCTCGGCCCGCGCGTACTCGCGGGCGATCATCTGCCAGTCGAAGATCGCGTTGTGCGCGACCAGCACCCGGTCCGCGAGCCGGCCCGCGAACTCCTCGGCGATGTCCTTGAAGAGCGGCGCGTCCTGGAGCATGTCGCTGGTCAGACCGTGGATCCACACGGGCCCGGGGTCCCGGAGCGGGTTGACCAGCGTGTACCAGTGGTCCTCGACGTTGCCCTGAGCGTCGAGCCGGTAGACGGCGGCGGAGATTATCCGGTCGTCGCGAGCGAGCCCGGTGGTCTCCACGTCGACGACCGCGTACCCCTGTGGGTACGCGGTCGGCCACATCGTCTCTGCGGTCGTACGGTCGGCGAGCATGGTCACAGAGGATATCGGCCCGCGCCGACACTCGAAGCCCTACGGCCTTTCGGCCCGGTTCAGCCCAGCTCCGTCACGAGGTCCCCGGCCGTCACCCGGGCGAAGGACCCGGGCACTTCGGCGGGTCCGGGGAAGAGCCGGTAGGCCGTCCCCGAACCGCCCACCGGCGCCACGCTCGCGCAGGTCAGCGCCAGGAACGCGCGCTTCCCGGAGGCCAGTTCGGCGGCCTCCGCGTCCGCGTCCGCAGGGGTCCGGCGCTCCTCGGGCGGCTCCAGGGCGCCGATCCGGGCGGCGAAGGACGCCGCGTCCTCGCCGGTCGCGGCCCGGTAGAGCCACACCTCGTCGGAGACCGAACTCTCAGCGGCCCGGCGGATCACCGCCACCTCCCGGGTACGGGCCGCGGCCCGCCACACGGTGAGGTCCCACAGGGTGGTGCGGGTGCCCGAGCCGAAGTGGGCGCAGACGTCCTCCGCGGCGGCGGCGAGCCGTTCGCCGCCAGAGGCGCCGACGCTCTGGAAGGAGCCCGAAGGGGGCAGGTGGACGTCCGCCCACAGGGCCCGCCGGGCGCTCAGGTCCACCACCATCGGCAGGTAGGCCTTGGACTCGCCCGCCAGGTCGAAGCGCTGGCGCACGGACTTCGGGTCGTACGAGGCATCGCGCGGCCCGCCCGCCGGCAGGGCCATGAAGCCGGCGAAGGCGTCCGGCAGCTCCTCGAACGGCACGTTGTTGAAGCTGAACACCAGCGGCACCGCGTACGCGTCCCCGTGCGCGGCCAGCTTCGCCAGATCCAGGTCCACGTACTCGGTGGCCCCGGCGGGGGCCGGAGCCGAGGTCAGGTCGCCGGAGTGCACGGCGGCGCCGGCGCCCTCGGGGCCGTGCCGGAGCCGCGTGTAGTCGCACTGTCCGGTGAACCGCCAGTCGGCGTCGAAGAAGGCGACGGACAGGTCGAGGTCGGTGCGTTGGCCCGCCGGCTCCGTCCAGTGCAGGAACAGCCGCATGACCTCGCCCGTGGGCAGGCTCTGGGTGCTGCCCCGCGGCACCGCGACCAGGGTCCTGGCCGCATCGTGCTCCGCGAAGGGGACGACCAGGTCCGCGAGCGAGGAATCGAGCACCGCGAGCTCGTACGGCTCCGCGCCGGGCCGGGCGAACCGGCGCAGCACCTCCGCCTCCAGCAGCCCCGCGACCTCCCGGACCAGCGGCTCCGGCAGCGGCGGCCGGTCCTCCGCCACCGACAGGGCGCGGGTGACCTCGCCGCGCGGGAAGAACACCCGGCGGGCACCGCGCCGGTCCTCGGCGCGCACGCGCAGCGCCCCGAAGGCGGAGAGCAGCGGGCCGGGGCCCACGGAGGGCAGTCCGCGCTCCAGCGCCCGCACGAGCTCCGGGACGGGGCGGTCGCCGGTGTGCAGGCGCAGCAGGTGGTCGAGGCGCCGGACGAGTTCGCCGGGACGCTGCCCGGCCAGCGCCGCGGCGGCTTCGGGGGCCCCGTCGGCGAGGGCCCGCTCCAGGCGTCCGCCCCAGGAGGCGGGCCGGATCAGGTCGTCCTCCACGCGCACGGCGTCCGGATGCGCGGCGGCGGTGTCCCGCAGGGCGGCGCCCAGGGCTCCGTCGAGCCGGGTCCCGCGCAGGACGGCGAAGGCCAGCGCGGCCCGCGGATGGCGGGCGTGCTGCTCGAAGGGGTGCAGGGTCTCGGCGGCCCGCTTCCACGCGGTGGGATGCCGCAGCAGGTCCTCGACGAGGTAGGGGACCGGCAACGCGTCGAGCAGGGCGAGGAGTTCGCGTCGCAGCGGCCGGCTGAGGGAGACGAACACCGGCAGCGGCAGCAGTCCGGGCTGGCCCCCGGACGCCACGGCGAGCAGCCGGAGCACGTCCGTGGCCGTGGTCAGCCACTCGGCGAGCAGGGGCCGTACGAACTCCCGTGCGCCGGGCTGGGTGAGCAGGGTCGCCAGCACCAGCGCCTTGGTCTCCCGCACGGGGATGTCGTCGGGGAGTTCCCCGCGCGCGGCCGGGGTCAGAGGCAGCAGCGTGACCAGATCCTCGCGGTCCTGCGGGGACAGGGGGGTCGCGCGGGCGAGCAGCGCCGCCACGACCGGGGTGGCGTCCGCGGCCAGGCCGGTACCGCGCCGCAGCAGCCGGAGCGGGCCCGGGAGGGCGGGCTTGGCCGCGCCGACGGCCCGTACGGGCCGCAGGAACGGATCGGCGGGATCGAGCCGCCGGTGGCACAGCGGGCAGCCGGCGTAGTCGGCGCCGTCCCAGCAGAGCCGGCACACGAGGTGGGCGCAGGGGGAGACGGGGAAGACGGTGCGCGGCTCGCCGCAGAGCACGCACGGGTGGTCGGCCTGCTGGAGGAGATGGGCGAAGACCCGGTCCACGTAGAGCCGTTCGGTATCGCGCGGGGCGACCACCGGTATCACCGGGAAGCGGCGGAAGAGCGGGGTGTGGGTCCGGTCGGCGCCGAGCAGGTCCTCGACCAGGGCGACGAGGCGGACGTGGGAGGCGGCCAGCTCCTCGGGGGTCAGCGCGGCCAGGGCGGCGTAGAGCTCCGGGTCCAGGGTGTGGCCGCGCCCGAGGAGTTCGGTTTCGAGCCTGCGCAGGGCGGGCCCGCCGCTTGCGCCGGCCCGGGCGGGCGGACCGTCGACGTAGCAGGTCTGAAGTCGGCGCAGCAGGACGGATTCTGCGGTTGCTATGGGTGTTCCCCTCCGTGAACGTGCAGAACGGGGGCGGGGAGTGGGCGCGCGGGGTCGTCGGAGGAAGGGTGAGAAGGATGCGCGCCGGGGAGCCGCCCCCGTGTCCACGGATCCCATCACGGGGCCGCTGCCGGGCGCAAAGGAATTACCCGCCCGGTGCCAGCAGCGCCCGTACCAGGGCCTTCAGGGTCAGTTGGAACAGCCGTTCCGGATCCACCGGCCGGGCCAGCGCGCGGGCCAGCGGGGGGTCGTGCGGGGCGTCGGCCGGTTCCCAGAGCTCGCTCTCGGCGGGGGACTGGGCGGGGGAGCGTTCGCGATTGCGCTCGACCAGGACGAAGCCGATGATCTGGAACTGGATCGCGCGCACCGCGTCCGCGGCCCGGGCCCCGCGCAGGCCTGCCGCGTGCACCTCGTGGACCAGGGCCTGCTGGGCGGGCAGGAACATCCGGTCGGTGAGGCCGCGTTCGTGGACCATCGCGATCAGGTGCGGGCGCGCGCGCAGTTCGCGGCGCAGGATCCGGGCGACCGAGAGGATGCGGTCGCCGGGGTTGCGGCCGACCGGCCGGATGGCGCCCACCTCTTCCACGGTCCGTTCCACGAGGGCGTCGAGCAAGGATTCGCGGTTGCCGACGTGCCAGTAGATGGAGGTCACCGCGGTGCCCAGCTCGGCGGCGAGCTTGCGCATGGTGAGGGCGGCCGGGCCGTGCTGTTTGACCAGGGACGCGGCGGCGTCCAGTACCTCCGCGCGGGTCAGCGTGGTTCTGGTCATCGTGTCCGTCCCAACTTTCTGTCGATCCGTCAGATCGGTTACGTGCACGGGTCTTTACCCTTCATCGGCAGCGGTGTAACTGTGTTACAGAACCAGCTGCGTCAGAACCGACTGCGTCAGAACCAACCGAGTCCTGGACGAAGGATGGTGCGATAGATGGCACGCGTACGGTACGGAGCGCGCACCGAGGCCGAGATCGCCGCCGCGCGCGAAAAGAGTTCCAAGCTCCCCGACATCTGGTCCACCGGAGTGGTGGCCGTCTGGGAGACCGACCCGGACGTGGTGGCGGCGGTCCTCCCGCCGCCCCTGAAGCCCACCGAGCGGCCCCTGGTGCGGGCCAACATCAGCAAGGTGGACCTGCCCGGCTACCCGCTCGGCGCCGGCTCGGTGGCGGTCGCCGCCCAGCACGACGGGGTCGAGGGCTGGTACCCGCTGGTCATGCCGATGAGCATGGAGCGCGCCCTGATCGGGGGCCGCGAGGTCTTCGGCGAGCCGAAGAAGCTCGGCGAGATCACCGTCGAGCGCGAGGGCCTGATGGTCCGGGCCTCCCTCGCCCGGCACGGGATCGCCTTCGTGGAGGTGCGCGGGGCGGTGGACCGCGAGCTGCCGCTGCCCGAGCCCACCGTGAAGACCGACTTCTACTTCAAGTTCCTTCCCGCGGTGGACGGTTCGGGCTTCGACGCCGATCCGGTGCTGGTGCACTGCACCCGCAACGAGAAGGTCCGCAAGCTGGAGCACGTCACCGGGGACGTGGTGCTCCGCGAGTCGATGTTCGATCCGATCGCCGACCTCCCCGTACGCCGCCTCGTCGAGCTCACCATCGGCGAGAAGACCACCGACCAGCGGGGCAGGGTCGTCGAGCGGGTCAGCGCCCAGGCCCTGCTGCCGTACATCCACCAGCGCTACGACGACCCGATGCAGATCCTCGACGGACCGCCCGAGGGGAGCGTCTGATGCGACTCGAACCGGGACAGGTGGCCGTGGTCACCGGAGCCGCCAGTGGCATCGGCCTCGCGATGGCCCGCCGCTTCGCCGCCGAGGGGCTGAAGGTGGTCCTCGCCGACGTGGAGGAGAGCGCCCTGCGCAAGGCCGCCGACGAACTCGCCGCCGACGGCGCCGAGGTGCTCGCCAGACTCGTCGACGTCAGCGACCGCGACTCCGTGATCGCGCTGGCCGACGCCGCGTACGAGACCTTCGGCGCCGTGCACGTGCTCTGCAACAACGCGGGCGTCGGCTCCGGCGCCGAGGGCCGCATGTGGGAGCACGAGCCCAACGACTGGAAATGGGCCTTCTCCGTCAATGTCTGGGGCGTCTTCCACGGCATCCAGGCCTTCGTCCCCCGCATGATCGCGGCCGGCGGCCCCGGCCACATCGTCAACACCTCCTCCGGCGACGGCGGCATCGCCCCGCTGCCCACCGCCTCGGTGTACGCGGTCACCAAGGCGGCCGTGGTCACCATGACCGAGTCGCTCTACGCCCACCTCAAGGCGGAGGGCGCGGCCATCGGCGCCTCCGTGCTCTTCCCCGGACCGCACATGCTGCGCACCGGGCTGTGGGAGTCGCACCGCAACCGGCCCGACCGGTACGCCAAGGAGCGCCCGCGCAAGTCCCCGTACCGCAGCCTCGACCAGTACGAGGCGGCCATGAAGCAGGCCGGCCACGAGGTGAACTTCACCCCGGTCGAGGACGTCGCCGACCACGTCGTGGACGGCATCCGCGCCGACCGCTTCTGGATGCTGCCCGACAGCGAGCACAGCGACCGGCAGATCCGCGCCCGGTCGCAGTCGATGCTCGACCGCGCCAACCCCGCCTACCTGGAAAGCTTCATCCTCGACTGAGGAGCCTCAATCGTGAGTGCGTACGAAGACCCGTACCTGATCATCTCCTCCGACTGCCACGCGGGACTGCCCACCGAGCAGTACCGCCCCTACCTGGACAGCGCCTTCCACCCGCAGTTCGACGAGTTCCTCGGCCAGCGCGACGCCCGCCGCGCCGAGGCCACCAAGCTCGGCGTGCGCAACGAGGCCTTCGCCGAGAAGTGGTTCCACGACCACGAGGAGGGCCTCAAGGGCGGCTGGGACGTCGGGCAGCGCCTGAAGGAACTCGACGGCGACGGCGTGGCCGCCGAAGTCGTCTTCCCCGACGCCGACGCCGTGGACAGCCAGACCGCGGCCCCCTTCGGAGTGGGCCTCGGCCTCTCCGGGGACCAGGACCCCGAGCTCGGCATGGCCGGGGCCCAGGCACACAACCGGTGGCTCGCCGAGTTCGTGTCCGAGAACCCCGAACGGCACTGCGGGGTGGCCCTGCTGCCCATCACCGGAGAACCGGACAAGGTCGTCGCCGAGATCCACCGCGCCAAGGCCTCCGGGCTGGGCGCCCTGATGATCCCGGCCATGTGGGTGGACAAGGCTCCGTACCACGACCGCCGTTACGACCCGGTGTGGGCCGCGGCCGCCGAGACGCAGATGCCGATCGTCACCCACTCGGGCTCCTCACCGCGCCACGAGTACGGGGACCACCTGGGCATCTTCGTCTCCGAGGTCACCTGGTGGCCGGCCCGCCCGCTGTGGTTCCTGCTCTGGTCCGGGGTCTTCGAGCGGCACCCGGGGCTGAAGTTCGGCGTCGCCGAGTCGGGCTGCTGGTGGCTGCCGAACCAGCTGTGGTTCATGGACCGGCTCTACCTCGGCGCGCACGGCGGCAAGAAGCTCTCCCCGTTCGAGGAGCTGAAGCGCCCGCCGAGCGAGTACCTGGACCGGCAGGTGTTCATCTGCGCGACGAACACCAAACGGCGCGAACTGGCCCAGCGCTACGAGATCGGCGTGGACAACATCCTGTGGGGCTCGGACTTCCCGCACCCCGAGGGGACCTGGCCGAACACCCGCAACTGGCTGAAGAACACCTTCCACGACATCCCGGTCGGGGAGACCCGGCGGATGCTGGGCCTGGCCGCGGCGGACGTCTTCGGCTTCGACACCGAGAAGCTGGCGCCGATCGCCCGCCGCATCGGCCCCACCCCGGCCGAACTCGGCCAGAGCGAGGACCAGGCGGCCGTCGAAGCCTCCTGGGCGCGCTCGCGCGACGTGGGCCGGCACTGGCTGACCGACAACGACTTCCCGGTGCTGGGGGTGAACCCGTGAGCGCCGAGAACCCGGCCACCGGGGAGGACCGCTACACGGTCATCTCCGCCGACTGCCACGCGGGCGCCGACCTCCTGGACTACAAGCCGTACCTGGAGAAGCGGTACCACGAGGAGTTCGACGCCTGGGCCGCCGGCTACGTGAACCCGTACGAGGACCTCCTCGCGGACACGGCCGACCGCAACTGGAACTCCCAGCGGCGCCTGACCGAGCTCGAAGCCGACGGGATCGTCGCGGAGGTGCTCTTCCCGAACACCATCCCGCCGTTCTTCCCCAAGGCCTCCCTGATGGCCCAGCCCCCGACGGCCGCCGAGTACGAGATGCGCTGGGCCGGGCTCCAGGCCCACAACCGGTGGCTGGCGGACTTCTGCGCGGACGCGCCGGGCCGCCGGGCGGGCGTGGTCCAGATCCTGCTCAACGACGTGGACGCGGCGGTCAAGGAGATCCGCCGCACCCGCACCGCGGGCCTGACCGGCGGCATCCTGCTGCCCGGCGTCCCGCCCGGCTCCACCGTTCCCGAGCTCTACTCGGAGGTCTACGACCCGATCTGGGCCGTCTGCGACGAGCTGGACGTGCCGGTCAACCACCACGGCGGCTCCGCCTCGCCGCCGCTGGGCGACGAACCGGCGGCCCGGGCCGTCTTCATGGTGGAGACCACCTGGTTCTCCCACCGGGCCCTGTGGCACCTCATCTTCGGCGGCGCCTTCCGCCGCAACCCCGGGCTGAAACTGGTCCTGACGGAGCAGGGCTCCGGCTGGATCCCGGGCGTGATCGAGATGCTGGACTACTACCACGGCCGCCTGGTCGCGGCCTCGGCCACCGCCGAGGCCAAGTTCGGGGCCGGGCTGGCGGAGTCCATGGGCAAGGGGCCGAGCCAGGTCTGGCGGGACAACTGCTTCGTGGGAGCAAGCTTCATGCGCCCCCACGAGGTCCCGCTGCGGGACCGGATCGGCCTCGACAAGATCATGTGGGGCAGCGACTACCCCCACGACGAGGGCACCACGCCCTACTCCCGGGAGGGCCTGCGCATCGCCTACGCGGGCCTGCCCCGCGAGGAGGTCGCCGCCATGGTCGGCGGCAACGCCGCCCGGGTGTACGGCTTCGACCTCGCCCTCCTCGACGCGGTCGCCGCCAAACACGGCCCCCTCGTCTCGGAGGTCGCACAACCCCTGACCGAGGTCCCGCCGGCCGCCACCAGCCCGGCCTTCGCCCGCGGGGGCTCGGTCCGGGTCTGGTAGCACCGCCGGGTGGCACCCGCGCCCGTCTGGTCGCACCCGCGCCCGTCTGGTCGCACCCGCGCCCCGCCGGTCGCACCCGCGCCCCGCCGGTCGCACCCGCGCCCCGCCGGAGCGGCTCAGTCCCTGCGGACGAGCCGCTCCGGCGGGATCAGCTCCGCCCCGGTGACGTGCGTGCCCCGGCGCAGCTCGATCACCAGGTCCGCCAAGGGGGCGAGCGGGGCCAGGTCCACGGTCCCCAGGCATTCGCTCAGCACCAGCCGGCGCAGCGCCGGGACCTCGCGCAGCGCCTCCAGCGACCCTTCCAGGGCGCACCGGATCAGCACGAGCCGGCGCAGGCGCTCGTACGGCAGGAGCGCTCCGGCCGATACGGGCGCGGCGTGCCGGATCTGCAGCGCGGTCAGCCCCCTGAGCGGCAGCGTGCGCACCAGCTGCCGGTACTGGGTGCTCCCGGCGACCGTCAGTTTCTCCACCCGCGGCCAGCGCTCGATCCCGTCGAGCGTCATCCGCCGCGCGCCCTGCCACAGGTGCAGCGCGGTCAGCGAGTCCGCGGCGGGCACGTCCCCGATCCGCCGCTCCTCCGGTTCGAAACCGATGATCAGGGAGCGCAGCCCGGCCGCCCCCGCCAGCGGGGCGAGCGAGAGGTCGTCGCGGAGGTAGCCGAAGGCGAGGCTGTCCGCCCGGAGTTCGCCCACCACCTCGATCCCGGTGACCTGCGGGCAGTCCAGGACGCCCAGGTGCCGCAGTGAGGACTGACCGGCCAGCGGGGACAGATCGGCCAGCCGCGGATTGCGGTGCAGGGTCAGCGACTCCAGGTCCGGCCGCCCCGCTATCTCCGGCGGGACCGGGCCGTCCCAGGTGACGTGCAGCCGGCGGACGTGCCGGAGCCGGTCCAGGGCCCGTAACTGCCCGGGCGTCCGCACGTGCAGGTGGGCCGTGGTCATGGGGGCGTCCGCGAGCACCGTGTCCGCGTACACGTCCACGGGGAACCGCCCCCAGGCGTCGGAGAGTTCGCGGGCGGGCTCGTAGCGGTCGTCCCTGCGGAAGCCCGCGATCACCTGGAGCGCCCGGTCGCCGCCGACGAGCGCCGCCGTACGGATCGTCGCGGCCGCCTCGGCCTCGACGAGCCCGGCCGGCTCCGGCAGCAGCTCCAGCACCAGTTCCCCCGCCTTGGCCAGTTCCTCGGCCTGGCCCGGGGAGCGCGGGGGCAGCAGGAGCGCCGTCCGGGCCGTCACCTCGCGCCTGACCTCCGGATCCAGCTCCGGCGCGTGTTCGAGGCAGGCCGCCGCGAGCAGTACGAGCCGGCTCCGATCCGGCTCCGACCGGTCGGCCCGTGCCAGCAACTGGCGCAACAGATAGGCGCGTTCGTCGGGCCGGGCGTGCCCCACGGCCATCCGGACCACGTTGTCCCAGGTGTACTCGTGCGCATTGCGGACCAGGACGCCGAAGTCCCGTGCCTCCACGGCCGCCTTGGCGCCGAGGTAGTCCTGGAAGGTCTGGTGGACGAACAGGACCGATCCCGGTACCGGCTCGCGGAGCAGCCCGCTGCGGATCAGCAGGTGACGGAACACGGTCTGCGCGTCGCCCTGCGCCTTGACCTGGGGCATGGAGTCGAGCGATTCGGCGATCATCCCGATCGCCTCCTCGGCGGAGGCCTCCACCTGCCCGTTGCGGATCAGCCAGTACGCCAGCCGCTGGAGCAGCAGGGTCTGCTCGTCCCGGCTGAGGTAGACGCCCTCGACCCCGGAGATGTCCCGCTCGCTGTCGCGGCGGATCAGCAGCATGTCCAGAGCGGTGTCGTAGAGCTCCTTGCGGGCCCGGGGCAGATGCATCCGGCGGTCGCGGTTCAGCGCGCACAGCAGGGCGCACATCAGCGGGTTCGTCGCCAGCCTGCCCAGGTCCCGGCGCGATCCCACGGCCTCCAGCAGTGCCTTCTCGTACCGGTCGAGCAGGTCCCGCTCGGGCCCCGCGCCCTCGCCGTCCGCCTCCGCCCGGGCGGATGCGTGCCAGTGCGTGATGAAGGCGCCCACGTCGTCCCGGTCCATCGGCAGCAGGGCGAGGGAGGTGAAACCGTGGGCGGTCAGCCAGTCCTCGGGCACGGCCGAGTGGCGGGTGGTGACCACGAAGCGGGCCGCCGGGTACGCGGTGAGCAGGTCCCGCAGCCAGGACTCGGTCCTGTCGCGCAGCCGCGGGGAGACCTCGTCCACTCCGTCGATCAGCACCAGCGCCCGCCCGGAGGCGAGGAGCCCGGTGACCCAGCCCTCCGGCGGCGGCAGCGGCACACCGGTGGCACCGAGCCAGTCCTGCGGCCGGGGCAGTCCGGCGGGGGAGTTGAACGAGCGCAGCGGCAGGACGAAGGGCACCAGGCCGTTCCAGTCGCGCAGCTGGGGCCCGAAGCTGCTCCGGGCGGCATTGAGGGCCAGCCATTTCACGAGGGTGCTCTTCCCCGAGCCGGCCGGGCCGCGCAGCAGCACCCGCTCGGTGGCGTCGAGCGCCACCTCGGCCTTCACCGAGCTCTGCAGGCCGGGTTCTTCGAGGAACTCCCCGCCGCTGACCGCGAGGCTGATGTAGGCCAGGTCCAGCGACCAGTCCTGGCGGGCCTGGCTGAGCGTCAGCCCGTACAGCTGGACCCGCCCCTGGGCCCCGGCGACGTACCGGGCGTACTGCTCCTCGAAGGCCGCGGCGGGGTCCTGCTCCTGCTCCGCCGGCCGGCCGCCGAGGCACAGCACGAACAGCTTCCGGTAGGCGGCCTCCGCGGCGGGGGACAGTTCCGCGGGCGACGGGGGCACGGGGACGGCGGCGGGGCCGAAGGCGGCCACGAGGAGGGCCCCGGCCTGCCTCGCGCTGAGCGCCGCGAACGCCCGGCCGACGGCGGCCACCGCCTCGGAGCGGGCGGGTTCGCCCAGCCCCGCGCTCCCCTCCGACAACAGGGCGACCAGCCGCTGTGCGCGGCGCAGCCGTTCGGAGCCGTCCTCCCGCGGCGGCCTGAGCCTGGGTCCCCCGGGGGGCCGCGCCCTGACCAGGGCCCGCGCCACCGCGTCCGCCGCCGCCGGGGCGACCTCCTCGAATCCCGCTTCCTGCCCCATCCCCACGCCTTCCCCCAGTCCCGGAGACCCTCATCCGGAAGCATCTCGTGAACCGTCGGTAACACCGATGGATACCGATCGGTAACAACCTCTAGCCGAGCCCCCGAACCCGCCTCTATGGTGCGGACATGCCGAACCTGCCCGATGTCGTGCTGTGGTCCATACCCGCCTTCGTCCTGCTCACCGTCATAGAGCTCGTGAGCTACCGCATCCATCCCGACGAGGACTCCGCCGGGTACGAGACCAAGGACGCCGTCACCAGCCTCGGCATGGGGATCGGCAGCCTCGGCTTCGACTTCCTCTGGAAGATCCCGATCGTCGCGATCTACACCGCCGTCTACGAGCTCACCCCGCTGCGCGTCCCCGTCCTGTGGTGGACCGTTCCGCTGATGCTGCTCGCCCAGGACTTCCTCTACTACTGGCAGCACCGCGGCCACCACGTCATCCGGATCCTGTGGGCCTGCCACGTCGTCCACCACAGCAGCCGCAAGTTCAACCTCACCACCGCCCTGCGCCAGCCCTGGACCAGCGCCACCTCCTGGCCGTTCTACCTCCCGATGATCGCGCTGGGCGTGCACCCGGCCGCCATCGCCTTCTGCTACTCGGTCAACCTCGTCTACCAGTTCTGGATCCACACCGAGCGCATCGACAAGCTGCCCCGGCCGATCGAGTTCGTCTTCAACTCGCCCTCCCACCACCGCGTCCACCACGCCTCCCAGGGCGGCTACCTGGACCGGAACTTCGGCGGCATCCTCATCGTCTGGGACCGGATGTTCGGCTCCTGGGTGGGTGAGACCGACAAGCCCGTCTTCGGCCTCACCAAGAACATCGGCACCTACAACCCGCTGCGCGTCGCCACCCACGAATACGCCTCCATCGCCCGCGACGTACGCGGGGCCGCCACCTGGCGCGAGCGCGCCGGACGCGTGTTCCGCGGCCCGGGCTGGCAGCCCGCGCAGCCGCCTCAGGCGGCGCAGGCCGAGGCGCCCGCTTCCGCCGCCGCCGCTTCCGCCGCCGCCCCCGCCCCCGCTTCCGTCCCCGCCCCGGAGCACGCCGCGTGAGCGCCACCGGGTCCGCCCCCGATCGCACGCAGTCCCGTACGCCCTCCTGGGCACGCCCCGTCCTCCCGCCGGGCTCCGGCCCCGCCACCAGGGCGCTGCTCGTCGCCTTCGCCGTCGCCACCGCCCTGGACCTCGGATCCCTGCTGGCGGGCTGGCACACCGGGCACCTGATCGCCAAGCCGCTGCTGATGCCGCTGCTCGTCGCCTACGTCATCACCCGCCGCGCCCCCCGCCTGCTGATCGCGGCCCTGCTGTTCGGCTGGGGCGGGGACCTGGCCCTGCTCTTCGACGCCGATCCCGCCTTCCTGATCGGCATGGGCTCCTTCGCCGCCGGGCACGTCTGCTACCTCGTGTTGTTCGGCCGCCGCCGCACGGGCCCCGTGCTCGGGGCCGCGTACGCCGGCGCGCTGCTGTCCACCGTCACGCTGCTCTGGGGCGACCTGCCCGCGGAGCTGCGGATCCCGGTCGCCGGGTACAGCCTGCTGCTCACCGCCATGGCCTACCGCTCCAGCGCCCTGGGACGGCGGGCCGGGCTCGGCGGGGCGCTGTTCCTGCTCTCCGACACGCTCATCGCCACCGGGGTCGCCGAGTGGCCCCAGCCGCCCCGCCCCGACTTCTGGGTCATGGCCACGTACGTGGCGGCCCAGTACCTGCTGGCCACGGGAGCACTCGCGCCGGAGCGGGCGTACGGTAGGGAAGCCCTACAGGGCTCAACCATTTCCTAACCGGAGGACTGCACCACCATGCGCGCCACCGTCATCCACGCCCCGCACGACATCCGCGTGGAGGAGGTGCCCGACGCTGCCATCCAGCGCCCCGAGGACGCCGTCGTCCGCGTCCTGCGCGCCTGCATCTGCGGCAGCGACCTGTGGGCCTACCGCGGCGAGGCCAAGCGCCAGCCGGGCCAGCGGATCGGCCACGAGTTCCTCGGCGTCGTCGAGGAGACCGGCTCCGCCGTCTCGGACCTGCGCGCCGGAGACCTCGTCGTCGCCCCCTTCATGTGGTCCGACGGCACCTGCGCCTACTGCACCGAGGGCCTCTACACCTCCTGCGAGCACGGCGGCTTCTGGGGCTCGGTCGGCCACGACGGCGGCCAGGGCGAGGCCGTCCGGGTCCCGCACGCCGACGGCACGCTGGTGAAGCTGCCCGCCGACGCCGCCTCCGACGACCACCTGCTCACCGCACTGCTCGCGCTGTCCGACGTCATGGGCACCGGCCACCACGCCGCGCTCGGCGCCGGGGTCCGCAAGGGCTCCACGGTCGCCGTCGTCGGCGACGGGGCCGTCGGCCTGTGCGGGGTCCTCGCGGCCAAGCGCCTGGGCGCCGACCGGATCATCGCGCTGGGCCGGCACGCCGTCCGTACGGACATCGCGAAGCTCTTCGGGGCCACCGACGTGGTCGCCGAGCGCGGCGAGGCCGCCGAGGCGGCCGTGCGCGAGCTCACCGGAGGCCAGGGCGCGCACTCGGTCATCGAGGCGGTCGGCACCGAGCAGTCCATGCGCACCGCCGTGAACATCGCCCGCGACGGCGGGGCCATCGGCTACGTCGGCGTCCCGCACGGCAGCGGCACCGGCCTGGACCTCGGCGTCATGTTCGACCGCAACCTCACCCTGCGCGGCGGCGTCGCACCGGTCCGCGCGTACATCCCCGAGCTGCTCGCGGACGTGCTCAGCGGTGCGATCGACCCGTCGCCGGTCTTCGACCGGGCCGTCAGCCTGGACGAGGTCCCGGACGGCTACCGGGCGATGGACGACCGCAGCGCGCTGAAGGTCATGATCAAGCCCTGACCGCAGGGCGGTAGGAAGCCGGTAACGCGAGGAAGGGCCGGGCGGGATGTTCCCCGCCCGGCCCTTCCCCGTATCAGCCGGTTACTTCACGGCCTTCAGCGCGTCGACCACGCCGAAGCCGTCGTAGCTGTTCTGGCCCCACTTGCTGTTGCAGGTGGTGGCGTCGACCAGCACGCCCGCCGCGTCGTAGACCTTCTCGGGGCAGGCCGTCTTCGTGGCCTGGGCCTTGAGGAGCAGCTGGAGCTGCGCCGGGTTCGCCCACGGGTGCGCGCTCTTGAGCAGCGCCGCGACACCGGCGACGTGCGGGCCGGCCATCGAGGTGCCCTGCTTGTAGCCGTAGCCGCCGCCGGGGAGGGTGGACAGCACGCGGCCGTTGGCGTCCGGGGTGGCGGGGATCTGCCACTTGTCGCCGCCGGGGGCCGCCACGTCCACGACGCCCAGGCCGTAGCTGGAGTAGTAGGACTTGAAGCCCTGGTTGCCGGTCGCGCTCACCGTCACCACGCCGGGGAGCTGCGTGGGCAGGTCCAGGCAGACGTGCGGGTCGATGGTGCGGGTGACCGGGGTCTCCACGTCGTCCGGGCTGGTGTCGTCCACGATGGCGTTGGACGCCAGGTCGTGGTTGGAGTTGCCGGCCGAGGCCACGCTGAGCACGCCCTTGCGCTCGGAGTACTTCGTCGCCCGGCCGAGGGCCTCCACCAGCGCCTTCTGGTCGTCGTCCGTCTTGCAGTTGTAGAGCCAGGGGTCGGTGTAGTAGCTGTTGTTGGTCACCTCGATCCCCTTCTCGGCGGCGAACATGAAGGCGCAGACGACGGCCTCGGTGAAGAAGAGGCTGGTCGCGGGCTCGCTCACCTTGATCGCGGCGACCTGGACGCCGGGCGCCACACCGCTGATGCCTATGCCGTTGCGTGCGGCCGCGATGGTGCCCGCCACGTGGGTGCCGTGGTCGCTGCCGTCCGCGTACGGACGCCAGGCGCCCTCGGTGGTGTCGGCGACGCCGCCCACGCAGTTGGCGGACTGGCCCTTGGAGAAGTTCGGGGCCAGATCGGGGTGGGTGTCGTCCACGCCCGTGTCGATGACGCCCACCGTGACCTTGCGGCTGCCATCGTTGATCTTGTGAGCCTGATCGGCCTTGATAGCCCGCAGGTCCCACTGGTTCGCTTCCAGGGGCTCCTGCCCCGGCTCCGCCTGCGCCGCCGCCTTCGCGGCGTCGGAGTCGCTCAGCCGCTGCGTCGTGCCTTCCTCGGTGGTCTGCACGACCGAGAGCGGGGCCGTACGGGTGGCGCCCACCGAGACGAACAGGCTGCGCTGACCGCGGAGCTGCTTGGCGAACTCCGGGTTCTGGGAGTGGGCTACGACCACACCGATCTGCTCATATGCGATCACCACGGTGCCGCCGGCCCGCTCGATCGCCTTCTTCGCCTGCTTCACGCTTCCGTACGAGGTCAAGTTGGCCACGTAGGACAGCTTGGGGCCGGAGGTGTCGGGCTTGGCCGTGGCCGCCGAGTCCGCCGTCACGCCGACCGGGGCGGCGGAGGCCGCGACCGTGGGCAGGAAGGCGAGCGAGGCGGTGAGCGCCAGGCCGACCGGAACGGCGAGAGCGCGCCGCCGGTTACCGGTTCCCAGATGAGCCATGGGTTCTCCACATCATCGTGAAAAAGCCGTGCGGGCGCGGTCGCGCCCGACGGGTTCATGTCACGTGAACCTAGTGCCGCCGTTCGACTCCGCGCCATCAGTTCGAGGAATCAGTTCGAGGAATCAGTTCCCAAAGAAACAAACAGGTGTTGAACCGCCCCGACGCGCCGGACGTGCCGTTGACAGGGGGATCGGCACCACCGTCCCCCCACGGAGGTTGTTTTGTCCGCCGTCCCCGCAGTCCCCGCCGTTCCCACCGCCCCCGCGTCACAAGGAGAGTCCCCCGTGACCACCGAAGCAGCGCCGCCTCCGAGCAGTCCGGGAGCGCCGCCGGCGACCCCGGCGGCCGAAGAGTTCGTGCGCGTCCAGCAGAGCCCGGAGTTCGCCGAACTGCGCCGCGCCCAGCGCTCCTTCGCCTTCCCGCTCACCGTGGCGTTCATCGCCTGGTACCTGCTCTACGTCCTGCTCTCCAACTACGCGGGCGGCTTCATGGGGACGAAGCTCTTCGGCAACATCAACGTCGCGCTCGTCCTGGGCCTCGGACAGTTCGCGACGACCTTCCTCATCGCCTGGCTGTACTCGCGCCACGCGGCGACCCGGCTCGACCCCAAGGCCTCGGCCATCAAGGCAAGGATGGAGGCGGGCGAATGAGCGCCCCGCTGTACGTGGCCCTGGCCGGGGCGGCCACGGCGGGCACGACCACCGCCGCCGGCGCCTCCGAGCACCGCCCCCTGATCATCAGTCTGTTCGGCGCGTTCGTCGTCGCCACCCTGGCCATCACCATCTGGGCCGGACGCCAGACCAAGGACGCCGCCGACTTCTACGCCGGCGGCCGCCAGTTCACCGGATTCCAGAACGGCCTGGCCATCTCCGGCGACTACATGTCCGCCGCGTCCTTCCTCGGCATCGCCGGAGCCATCGCCCTCTTCGGCTACGACGGCTTCCTCTACTCCATCGGCTTCCTCGTCGCCTGGCTGGTGGCCCTGCTCCTGGTCGCCGAACCGCTGCGCAACTCCGGCCGCTACACGATGGGCGACGTGCTCGCGTACCGGATGCGCCAGCGCCCCGTGCGCACCGCCGCCGGCACCTCCACCATCGTGGTCTCGATCTTCTACCTGCTCGCCCAGATGGCCGGCGCCGGCGTGCTCGTCTCGCTGCTCCTCGGCATCACCAGCGACTTCGGCAAGGTCGTGATCGTCTCGCTGGTCGGCGTCCTGATGATCCTCTACGTCACCATCGGCGGGATGAAGGGCACCACCTGGGTGCAGATGATCAAGGCCGTGCTGCTGATCGCGGGCACGCTGCTGATCACCTTCCTGGTGCTGCTCAAGTTCCACTTCAACATCTCGGACCTGCTGGGCCAGGCCGCCGACAACAGCGGCCAGGGGACGAAGTTCCTGGAGCCGGGCCTGAAGTACGGCAAGGACTCCCTCTCGAAGCTGGACTTCCTCTCGCTGGGCCTCGCCCTGGTCCTGGGCACCGCGGGCCTCCCGCACATCCTGATCCGCTTCTACACGGTCCCCACGGCCAAGGCCGCCCGGAAGTCCGTGAACTGGGCCATCGGCATCATCGGCGCCTTCTACCTGATGACGATCGTCCTCGGCTTCGGCGCCGCGGCCCTGCTCAAGCGGGCCGACATCATCGCCTCCAACAAGGCCGGCACCACCGCGGCCCCGCTGCTCGCCCAGGAGATCGGCGGCGGCGCCGGCTCCACCGGCGGCGCGGTGCTGCTCGCCGTGATCTCCGCGGTGGCCTTCGCCACGATCCTCGCGGTCGTCGCGGGCCTGACGCTGGCCTCCTCCTCGTCCTTCGCCCACGACATCTACGTGAACGTGATCCGCAAGGGCAAGGCGAGCGAGAAGGAAGAGGTACGGGCGGCCCGCTGGTCGACCGTGGTCATCGGAGCCGTGGCCATCGGCCTCGGCGCCCTGGCCCGCGACCTGAACGTGGCCGGGCTCGTCGCCCTGGCCTTCGCGGTCGCCGCCTCGGCGAACCTGCCGACGATCCTCTACAGCCTCTTCTGGAAGCGCTTCACCACCCAGGGCGCCCTGTGGTCCATCTATGGAGGCCTGGTCTCCTCGGTCGTCCTGGTGCTGTTCTCGCCGGTCGTCTCCGGCAAGCCCACCTCGATGTTCAAGGGCGCCGACTTCTACTGGTTCCCCCTGGAGAACCCCGGCATCATCTCCATCCCGCTGGGCTTCCTGCTGGGGTGGCTGGGAACCGTCCTCTCCAAGGAGAAGGCCGACCCGCAGAAGTTCGCCGAGCTCGAAGTCCGCTCGCTCACCGGAACCGGCGCGCACTGACCCCCTGCGCCTCGGCGCCAACACCTAAACGGATCCTCCGAGCACCGAGCGTGGCCGTGTCGTATTTCCCTACGACACGGCCACGCCTCGTCTCGTTCATTCGGGCACCCCTATACGTCACAGGTGTCGCGTAGGCTCGTTGATAGCGCTCGTACTCTCATCCATCGCGACGCAAACCTCTACAAACCGGACAGGGGAGGGGGCTTACAGTGCTTCTCGACACCTACGGCCGCGTAGCCACTGACCTGCGCGTCTCACTCACCGACCGGTGCAATCTGCGCTGTACGTACTGCATGCCCGAGGAGGGCCTGCAGTGGCTCGGCAAATCGGATCTGCTCAGCGACGACGAGATCGTCCGGCTGATCCGCATCGCGGTCACCGAGCTCGGGATCAAGGAAGTCCGCTTCACCGGCGGCGAACCGCTGCTCCGCCCCGGCCTCGTCGGGATCGTCGAGCAGTGCGCGGCCCTGGAGCCGCGCCCCAAGATGTCGCTGACCACCAACGGCATCGGCCTCAAGCGCACCGCACAGGCCCTCAAGGCCGCCGGCCTGGACCGGGTGAACGTTTCCCTGGACACCCTGCGGCCCGAGGTCTTCAAGACCCTGACCCGGCGCGACCGCCACAAGGACGTCATCGAGGGCATGGCCGCCGCCCGCGAAGCCGGCCTCACCCCCGTCAAGGTCAACGCGGTCCTGATGCCCGGACTCAACGACGACGAGGCCCCCGACCTGCTGGCCTGGGCCGTGGAGAACGAGTACGAGCTCCGCTTCATCGAGCAGATGCCGCTCGATGCCCAGCACGGCTGGAAGCGCGACGGCATGATCACCGCCGGTGACATCCTGGAATCCCTGCGCACCCGCTTCACCCTCACCGAAGAGGGCTCCGAGGAGCGCGGCTCCGCCCCCGCCGAGCGCTGGGTCGTCGACGGCGGCCCGGCCACCGTCGGCGTCATCGCCTCGGTCACCCGCCCCTTCTGCGGAGCCTGCGACCGTACGCGCCTCACGGCCGACGGCCAGATCCGCACCTGCCTCTTCGCCACCGAGGAGTCCGACCTGCGCGCCGCCCTGCGCTCGGGCGCCCCGGACGAGGAGATCGCCCGCCTGTGGAAGGTGGCGATGTGGGGCAAGAAGGCCGGATCCGGCCTCGACGACCCGACCTTCCTGCAGCCCGACCGCCCGATGTCGGCGATCGGCGGCTGAGCTCCGCCGCCGGCAACGGCTCGGAGCGACCCCGAGGGCTCGCAGCGGCTACGGCCCCGCCGGGCCCCCCGGGGCGGGCCCCCCCGCGCGGGGGGGGAGGCCCCGGGGGGAGACCCCGCCCCC